>DATEXK010000136.1:0-3302 GCA_035257065.1 Gaiellaceae bacterium
CGCGTCGCGCGCGAGAGTGTTGGCCCTGTGTAAGAAGGCCGTATGCATCTCGAGTCCGATCCTCGGGACCCGCGCGGGTGAACGCCGCGAGCACCCGAGACCCGCTCAGGCTTGATGACCTAACGACACTTGGTCTTGAACGAGTTGATCACTGCCGTGATGCGCGGCGTCTTCGTCCGAATCTGCGCAGCGGCGGCCTTTGCCGCAGACACGTTGTTCTTCACGGTTGCACTCTCGAGGGAATGGAAGTTCTTCAGAAGGGAGTCCATGCCGGCCCCGGCATTGGCTGCAGCGGAGGCGCAGCTCCCGGACTGGCCGGAAGCCGCCCAGAGATTCTTGAGTGAGTTGTCGACGCTGTGACCCTGCGCGTACAGAGCGACGTAGCTCTTGTGGAGGCAGGCGACGCTCTTACATTTCGAAGTTGCCCCGTCGACGGCGGACACGGAAAGACCGAACTTGGCCAGCTGAACGCCGACGTTTGCGACCACGCTCGGCGGTGGGTCTTCGCTCCGGCTGGAATCGCCAAGACGAGCGCAGCGAGAATCGCGGCGGCGAGAGAGGCGAAGCGCATGTAGTCGGCAGTAGCCGCGAATCAGCCCGACCAGGTGTTCGCGGCCCTGCTTGCTGGTACCGGCACGTGGCCTCACTGCGAGTCACGCCGCGGCGACTTGTCCCGTCGGCAACTCGACGGCAAGCCCGGCAGGAGCCGCGGCTAGCCGAACCCAGGCAAAACGGCATGACCAGTACCATCGCTAGACCCATGGACCAGAGCAAGATCCGCAACTTCTCGATCATCGCGCACATCGACCACGGCAAGTCGACGCTCGCTGATCGCATCCTCGAGGTGACCGATACGGTCGCCGAGCGCGACATGCGTGCGCAGCTCCTCGACTCGATGGACCTCGAGCGCGAGCGCGGCATCACGATCAAGGCCCAGGCGGTGCGGGTGGCCTGGAAGGGCTACGAGCTGAACCTGATCGACACCCCCGGCCACGTCGACTTCACGTACGAGGTCTCCCGGTCGCTGCAGGCGTGCGAGGGCGCCCTGCTCGTTGTCGATGCGGCCCAGGGCATCGAGGCGCAGACACTCGCCAACGCGTATCTCGCGATCGAGAACGGGCTCGAGATCGTGCCGGTGGTCAACAAGATCGACCTGCCGTCAGCCGATCCGGAGGGCGCGTCGCAGGAGGTCGCGGACCTGCTCGGCGACGATCCCGCGAAGGTCCTTCGCATCTCGGCGAAGACCGGCCTGAACGTGGGCGACGTGCTCGACGCGATCGTCGAGCGCGTGCCCGCGCCCGCCGGTGATCCCGACGCACCCGCGCGCGCGCTCGTCTTCGACTCGGCGTACGACCAGTACCGGGGCGTGCTCGCGTTCGTGCGCGTCATCGACGGCTCGTTCTCACGCCGTGAGGAGCTCCAGACGATGGCAACCGGCACACGTTTCGACGCTGAAGAGCTCGGCTTCTTCTCACCCACGATGACACCCGTCGAGTCGCTCTCCGCGGGCGAGGTCGGCTACGTCGTCACGGGTCTCAAGGACGTCTCGCGCTTGCGCGTCGGCGACACGATCACGTCGGTCGCGCGGCGCGCGTCCGAGCCGCTTCCCGGCTACAAGGAAGTCAAGCCGATGGTCTTCGCCGGTCTCTATCCGACCGACTCCGACGCCTACCCCGAGCTGCGCGACGCGCTCGAGCGGCTGAAGCTGAACGACGGTGCACTCCTCTACGAGCCCGAGGTATCGAAGGCGCTCGGCTTCGGCTTCCGCTGCGGCTTTCTCGGTCTTCTGCACATGGAGATCGTGCGCGAGCGGCTCGAACGCGAGTTCGACCTCGATCTGCTCGTCACCGCGCCGACCGTCGCGTACCGCGTGCAGGAGCGAAACGACACCGAGTGGGCCGAGCTGCACAACCCCGCCGACTTCCCGCGCGAGTTCGAAGAGGTCGAGGAGCCGTACGTGAAGGCGTCGATCATCGTGCCGAAGGAATACGTCGGCGCAGTGATGGAGCTCAACAACGAGCGTCGCGGCACCTTCGACCACATGGAGTACCTGTCGCCCGAGCGCGTGCACCTGATGTACGACCTGCCGCTCGGCGAGAT
Organism: Gaiellaceae bacterium; assembly: GCA_035257065.1. GTDB lineage: Bacteria > Actinomycetota > Thermoleophilia > Gaiellales > Gaiellaceae > Palsa-739. The sequence continues at coordinate 2,101 of DATEXK010000136.1, forward strand.
CGTGCTCGACTACTACGACCAGCTGAAGTCGCGCACACGCGGCTACGCGTCGTTCGACTACGACCTCGCCGGCTTCAAGCCCGGCAAGCTCGTGCGCGTCGACGTGCTCGTCGGCGGTGAGATGGTCGACGCGCTGTCGCTGATCATTCACCGCGACTTCGCGTACGAGCGCGGCAAGCTGCTCGTCGAGAAGCTGCGCGAGGAGATCCCGCGCCAGATGTTCGACGTTCCGATCCAGGCGGCGATCGGCTCACGCGTGATCGCGCGCGAAACCGTGAAGGCACGTCGCAAGGACGTGCTCGCGAAGTGCTATGGCGGCGACATCTCCCGCAAGCGCAAGCTGCTCGAGAAGCAGAAGAAGGGCAAGAAGCGCATGAAGCAGGTCGGCGGGGTGGAAGTACCGCAGGAGGCGTTCCTGGCGGTGCTCAGCATCGGGCAGGGGCAGAAGACCTCGTGACCGACACGCGTCACCTCTATGTGCACCTGCCGTTCTGCGCGCACCGCTGCGGCTACTGCGACTTCGTCACCGTCGTGGGTCAAAGCGAGCAGCATCGTGTCTACGTCGACGCGCTCCTCCAGGAGCTGGAGCTCGAGCGTGCGTCGCTCGCGCCCGAGCTCGAGACGATCTTCCTCGGCGGCGGGACGCCGACGTTCACCGCCCTGCCCGAGCTGGTGCGCCTGCTCGAGGCGCTGCCGCCCGCGGCCGAGGTCACGACCGAGGCGAACCCGGAGACGGTGACACCCGAACTGGCCCGCGCGCTGCGGGACGCGGGCATCACGCGCGTGTCGCTCGGCGCCCAGACGTTCCGGCCGGAGCTGCTGCGCGTGCTCGAGCGCGTTGCCGGTCCTGACGACGTCCGGCGCGCTGTGCATCATCTTCGTGATGCCGGATTTGACAACATCTCGCTCGATCTCGTCTACGGGATCCCTGGCCAGAGCGCCGCCGACCTCGAGGAAGACCTCGGCGACGCACTCGCGCTCGAGCCGGAGCACCTCTCCTGCTACGAGCTCGAGGCGAAGCCGGGGACGCGCTTCACCCATGCCTGGGGAGAGGAGCTGGCCCGGCAGGCCGACGCGATGGAGGACTACTTCGAGCGCGTCGTCGCAACGCTGACCGGCGCCGGCTACCGCTGGTACGAGACGGCCAACTTCTGCCGCGCCGACGCGGACCGCGATCTGCGCTCGCGGCACAACCTGGCCTA
>DATEXK010000137.1:0-9337 GCA_035257065.1 Gaiellaceae bacterium
GCGATCTTCCAGGTACTCGACACCAACGGCTCACTCGTCTACGAGCTCTACCTCGACTCCAACCGCACAATCTGGCTCTGGAGCCCCCCAGGCGGCCTCCGCGCCGGCTCGATCAACCTCTCCACCGGCATCACCGCCGCCAACGACGGCACCACCAACACCCGCATCGAAGTCTCCGCACTCGCGGCAAGAGCTGCTGCGACTCGAGCAGCCGGCCACCGGCGAGCCGATCGTCAGGTCGGTGACAACGGCCGCCGAAGCGTTCGGCGACGAGTACCACCCCGATGTCCCCGATCTGATCGTCGTCTTTCGGACTGACCTCGGACCGCTCGAGAGTTGCCGATCGAGTCGCATCGGAACCGTTGAAGTGCCGCTCCACAAGCCCCATCTGCCCCGCGTCGGCGATCACACGATCGAGTCGCGCCTGTGGACGCTCGGTGTGCCGGTACCACCGGTCCCGGTTGGGAATGTGCTCGACATCGCGCCGACGGTCCTGTCACTCCTGGATGTCGCTCCTCCCGACTGGCTGGATGGACGAGCGATCGCTACCGGCCTCGCTCCGCGATGAATGCGACTGCAGGCCCGCGGCTCTGTATCGCCCTTCCCACGCGCAATCGTTGCGAACTCGCCGCGCAGGCACTCGAATCGGTGTTGCCGCAATTGCAGGACGGCGATGAGCTGGTCGTCGTCGACAGCGCGTCTGACGACGGTACAGGCGCGCGGATAGGCGAGTTACTCGCCCGCCGCGAACATGCTGCGAGGGTCATCTTCGAGCCCCTTGGTGGGGTGTCCCGTGCTCGGAACCTCGCTCTTGCGCACACCGACGCGCCGATCGTCTGCTTCTTCGACGACGACGAGCTCGTGGACTCGCATTGGGTGGAGAATCTCCGAACAGCGTGGCGCGGCGCACCGGCCGACGTCGCGGTCATCGGTGGCCCCATTCGGCCGCAATGGGATACCCGTCGTCCGAACTGGCTCCGGGACGACATGCTCTACGTCTTGAGCCTGCTCGACCTGGGCCCGGACCGTCTGGAGCTCGATCAGGCACCCCGGGTGGGATATGTGTGGGGCGGCAACATGACGGTTCGGCGGGAAGCGGCGCTCAGCGTCGGCGGCTTCGACGAGCTCCTCGGAGTAAGCCCGGCGGCTCCGCTCGGACGAGGCGAGGAAGAGGACTTTCAACGTCGTCTGGCCTCGAGCGGTTGGCAGGTCTGGTACGAGCCCTCGACCGTCGTGCACCATCAGCTTCCTACGGCAAGAACCACTCCGCAGTACTTCCGGCTGGCATTTCGAGAGGCGGCGCGCGGGGCGGCAAACCGCGGAATGTCGCGGCGCATCGCGAGTGTCCGCCTCGCCTCCTCGCTCGCTCGGCTCGCGGCTGCGCTCCTGCGCCTCAGGCGGGATGAGGTCACGCGGACGAGCTTCCGGGTTGCATACGCATGGACACTGCTGACCTCGCGCCGGGTGCGCTGGAACACGTTGCAGCGTTCTTCCGAAGGTTGAGTGATCCTCTGTCGATTGGTCCAGCGCCGTGTTCAGGTCGCCGCCGGAAAATCCCAATACAGTCGTCCGCGAAGGAGGCGAGCATGCTACGACGTCGAGCGAAGAGATCCCATGGAAACAGGCGCCTCATTCTTTGGATCAGCGGCCTCTTCTCGCTCGGTGGATATGCGCTCGGTCTCGGAGCCGGTTACTGGCGGGTGTGATGATCCACGGTGGAGCGGGCGTTCCGCGGTGCGCAGCCTCCGTCCCGTGCAGGGATGACTCGAGCGCTTGAGCGAACGACCGCGCTGGGTTTCCGCGATCGCTGCCGCACGTAGGCGGCTGCTCATCGAGATAGCGATCGTCGCCCTTCGGCGGTCGTTACGAGGGCTGGCGCTGACGGAAGCGGTCGAGCGCGTCTTCCGCTTCAGCTGCTTGGGCGTCATCATCTCGCCGCTGCAATACCGCGAGGAGCTTCTTGCACTGCTCGAGATCGTCGATGAGCGACAGCCGCGAGCAGTGATCGAGATCGGAACATACGCCGGCGGCACTCTGTCGTTGCTGACGCGCTACGCCGCCCCCGACGCGATCGTCATCTCGATCGACCTTCCCGACGGAGAGTTCGGCGGCGGGTACGCCGCGTCGAGGAGTCGCCTCTATCGATCGTTCGCGAAGAACGATCAGCGGCTGGAGCTGGTTCGTGCAGATTCCCATCGTCTCGAGACGCGGAACCGGGTGATGGAGCTCCTCGGCTCTCGCCCGGTCGATGTCCTGTTCATCGATGGTGACCACACCGTCGAAGGTGTGCGGCGAGATCTCGAGCTCTATGGCCCGCTCTTGGCCGAGGACGGATTGGTCGCCTTCCACGACATCGTCCCGGGTCCCCACACGTCAGTGGGCGGCGTGCCGACGTTCTGGGCCGAGTTGCGCGCAGGCCGTCACGTTCACGAATTCGTGCGCGACTGGACGCAAGGCGAAGCGGGCATCGGGCTCATCGAGGCCGCCGAGGTGCGCGCGTCTCCGGCTGCTGCGAGGGACATCAGCGCGGAGATAGACGGCCGACACTGAGGGTCGGGAGCTACGCGATTCGGACGATCATGCAGCCCCAGGGACCCTGGTTCCCGCTCGCGTCGCGTGCAGAGACGCACAGCTTGAACGGCCCACGCGGCAGGGTCTTCGGCACCCTCCAGACGACGGAATACGTGCTCTGGGGCTTCACGCGTCTCAGCGGGATACGGAAGCTCGCGACGCGAAGCGCGCCGGCGAGAACCTTGACGGCGACGCTGCTCCGCTCGCTGTCTTCGATGACCTGGTACTTCAGCCTCATCGGCCGTCCGCGCCGGCCGAGCGACGGCGCCGGGTAAGCGACGGGAGCCTCGCGGTCCTTCGACGTGAGCGCCTGTTCCTCGAGTAACTCGCCGACCGCCTTGGTGGCCGCCCGGAGCAAGTGTTCGGCGTCGCCGCCGCCCACCCCGATGCGGGCCAGGATCCGTCGCTCGGCCGCGGTCGATCCGTCGCCATCGTAGATCCCGAATCCTGCCGGCATCACGATCAAGAGCGGCCCGACGTAGATAGTGGACAGCTCGACGCCCAGGAAATGCGCGTACTTGGTTGGATGACCGGCCAGGGCCGAGATCGACCCGAGATCGGTCTTGGTTGCGATCACGGCAACCTTGATCCTGTAGCCGGCGTCGTAGACGGAGTCGACTTGCGCGAGCAACGGCGCAGCCTCTTTCGCCGATGGTGCCGGAAACGGCAGTGCAACGTCGGCGCCGACGAGAAAGTCGCTTGCAGGATCTCCGTCCGCCAACGCCGGGTCGACACGTCCTGCGACCGTCAGGAGGGCTACGGTCATACCCACCAGCGCGCATCGAACCACGACGTGGATCCCACCCCGCACGCATCTCGTCACCGAGCGGCGAGCTATGACGCGTCGTCCACGAGCCTCGACGTCCCCTGGAGGATGTCCGAGGCGATGCTCGTGAAGATCGTGTTCAGCTGTCCCGGCGTGGGCTTGTTGTAGAAGTTCGCGGGGCTGCTCGCGATCTGCGGAAGCGCCGACGCTGCGGTGATCCCCCCCTGCTCCGGCGCCCGGGCCTGGGTGGCTTTCGTCTCACCCTGGCAGCGATCGTGCTCGAGGTCGTACCCGATGGAGAAGACTGCCGTGCCGGCGGCCGCGATCGTCTGGGACGACCAGATCCCCTGCTGGCACGGTCGGAGCAGATACGGAGAGTTCGCCGCGTAGTACAAGGGGCCCGTGTTGGCTGCGCCGTCCGAGAGAAAGACGATCACCTTGGCCACACCCGGCCGGCCGTGAGCAACGAGCTCGGCTTGCGCAGCCTCGAGCGCGTTGGCGTATGCCGTCCAACCGGCCGCTTGAACGCAGTTGATGGTCGAAACGAGATTCGAGGATGTTGTGTTCAACCGCCCGTTGACGAGATAGTCGTTCGCGAGCGGGACGATCACGTACGGGGAAGCCTGCGAGTCGTAGCTCGAAGAGTTGGGCGGCTTGTCGCAGCGCGTTGCGATGCTCGTCGCCGGCGGAAGCACGGCGAGCCCCACGTGATCGATCGACGGATCGAGTAGCTCCAGAAATGTCTTCATTCCGGCGCGTGCATTGTTCATGTCGGTGCACGCCGGATCCGGGTTGCCGTTCGAATCCGTGCACATCGAGCCCGTCCGGTCGAGGACGAGCATCACGTCGAGCGGCTTCTCACCGCACGGGGAGCACGCGGTCGCCGTGGCGTGGACCGTGAACGTTCCGACCCCGAACAGGCCGCCGAACACCAACGGCACCTGAGCCGATGCGCGCACGACCACCGCGTTCGCCGGCGAGCAGCCCGGAGCAGAAGCGAGGCACTTCGTCGAGAATGTCGCCTGGATATTGCTCGCATCGCCCGGGACGTTCGACCCACTCGGCCCGTACGTCGTGGCGAGCAGGCTCGCCTGCGTCACATCGGGTAGCGCCTGCGCTCCCGCGAGCGCCGCCGCGTCCGCGGAAGCCTGAAGATGCCGCTGGGTCAGGTATGCGTGTCCGACATCGAGGGAAAGCGCGCAAAAGCCGAGGAGCACAACCATGAAGAAGACGGCGATCACGAGCGCCTGACCCTCCTCTTGACGCGCGACCCTGCGAGGCATCAGCCGAGGAGGCTCGACAGCGTCAGCACAGCCGGACCGAGAATCACGACGAAGAGCGCCGGAAAGATGAACAGCGCCGCAGGAACAAGCATCTTGACCGGCGCCTTCGAAGCCCGCTCCTCGGCGACCGCCTGGCGCCGCCGCCTGACGTCGTCCGCGAGCCCGCGCAGGGTCTTTGCGAGTGAGAAACCGAGCTCCTCGCCCTGAATCATCGTGCGCGCCATCGATCGCACCTCATTCGAGCCGATGCGAGCCGCGAGCCGCTTGAGCGCGCCGCTGCTGCTTTCGCCGACGCGCATCTCCGCGAGGCTGAGCGCGAACTCATCGGCAAGCGGCCCAGGACTCGACTCGACCAACCGGACGATCGCGCCGTACAGACCGAGGCCCGCCTCGACCGTCACGGCGAGGAGGTCGAGTGCATCCGGCAGCGCGTCGTCGATCCGGTCGCGCCGAGCTCGTGCCCGCCGGTCAAGCATCGCGCCCGGGATCACATAGCCGGCCACCGCGAACGTCGCGCCGAAAACAAAGACCATGGTTGACGTTCCGATCGTGCTGCCGAGAAGCGCGCCGCCGAGCGCGCCCAGGAGGATGAGACCCAACCGGATCAAGACGAAGTCGCCCAGCGTCACGGATGCGCCGACTCCCGCCGCTGCGAGCCGATCGCGAAGCCGATCCCTCGTGGTCTGAGACGTCAGCCTCCGAAGGATGACGTCCTCGATCGGCTTGAACCGATTGCCACGCGGGAGGTGTCGCGCCGCTCGTTCCTCACCGGCCCACTCGCTCACGATGCGCGCCGCCTTCTGCCCGGTCCGAGCTGCCGGTGAGACCGTCCCTAGGGCGATGAAGACCGCTGCGCCGAGCAGGAACGCCGCGAGGATCAGCAGCAGCACCGCTAGGCCCTGACCGCGCCGATGCGCCGAAGCACGACTGCGCCTACCGCCATCATGGCCAGCGCCGAAACGACCATCAGGTGGCCGCTCGAGGAGTGCCACAGCGGGCGCATATACGAGCCGTCCACCACCGTTATGAGCACTGCCGCAACGACGGGTAGGGCAATGAGCACGTTGGCAGACGCGCGAACCATGCCTGTCAATGCACGCACCTTGCGCCGGAACTGCTCGCGCGCTCGCACGGTGCCTGCCACCAGCTCGAACAAGGCGGCAAGAGTTCCACCGACCTCTCGCTGGACGGTGATCGCCGCCAGCACGAATGCAAGGTCGACCGAACGCACCCGGTCGCCGAGGTCGAGCAGTGCGTCTTCGAGCGGCCGGCCGAGCTGCACCTCGCCGACGACCCGCTGCAACTCGCGCTCGGCCGGTTGGCCGATGTCGCCGGCAACGACCTGCAGAGCCTGGTCGAAGCTGTGCCCGGCTCTCAACGAGGCGGAGAGCATGTCGAGGATCTCGGGCAGCTGATGCTCGAACGCCCGCTCGCGCCGCCTTGCGCGCGCCGATAGTACGAGCCACGACGCCGCGATCGCGCCGACGCCCAGGAGAGCTCCGACGCCTGGACCCGCGGCAGATGCGCCGAGGAGAAAGCCCAGCACGCCGACGCCCGCCGCGAGGCAGACGAGTGCGCCGACCGGAAGATCGCTGCCTGCACGGGCCAGGGCCCGGGTGAGGAAGCCGCGAATCCGCAGTCGGCCGGCCACCGCCTCCGCGAGTGCGTACGCGCGCCTCGACCCGGCAACGGGAGGTGGATCGAAACTCCGCGGACTCACGATGTACGGCTCGAGATGGCGCCGGACCGACACGCGCGACGGAGCCAGCAACGTCAGAAGTGCAGCGAGCATCAGCAAGCCGGCGAGCAGCAGGATTGCAAGGCTCACGACGCGCGCCTCCGCGCCTGCGCCGCCGACGCGATGCTGCTCACGACCCGCTCCGACTCGAAGGCGTCCGGCGGCAGCACAACCCCGGCCGCCGCGAGCTTCTGACCGAACTGCGGCCGGAGCCCGGTCGGTTGAAGCTCCTCGAGAAGCGCAGCGCTCGTGCCCGACGACGGCCGGGCCAGGAAGATGTCCTGCAGCGTCACGACCTCGGACTCCATCCGAAGCACTTCGGTGATGTGCGTGACCCGACGCGACCCGTCGACGAGACGCGAGAGCTGCACGACGAGGTCGAACGCGCTCGAGATCTGTTCGCGAATCGCACGTAGTGGTAGGTCGACGCCGGCCGTGAGAACGCACGTCTCCAGGCGAGAGAGCGCGTCGCGCGGAGTGTTCGCATGGATGGTGGTCAACGATCCCTCGTGACCTGTGTTCATCGCCTGCAGCATGTCGACAGCCTCGGGCCCTCGAACCTCGCCGATCACGATCCGGTCGGGACGCATGCGGAGCGCGTTTCTGACGAGGTCTCGGATGCCAACCGCTCCCTGTCCTTCGATGTTCGACGGCCTCGACTCGAGCGAGACGACGTGGCGCTGCTGAAGATGCAGCTCCGCCGCGTCCTCGACCGTGATGATCCGCTCGTCGCTCGGAATGAAGCTCGAGAGCGCATTGAGGAGCGTCGTCTTGCCGACGCCCGTGCCGCCCGAGATCAGGACATTGAGCTTGCCGCAGACGCAGGCACGAAGGAAGTCGACCGCGCCTTCTGAGAGCGATCCCAGCGACACCAGGTCATTTGCCGTCAGCGCGTCGCGCGAGAACTTCCTGATCGTCAGCACGGGCCCACGCAGCGCCAGGGGAGGGATGATCACGTTCACCCGCGAACCGTCCGCGAGCCGTGCGTCGACCATCGGTGACGCTTCGTCGACGCGCCTGCCGACTGCCGAGACGACACGATCGATCACACGCATGAGATGTTCATCGCTCGCGAACTGAACGCCCGAGTCCTCGAGTTTCCCGTGACGCTCGACGAACACCTGGCTGTACCCGTTCACCATGATCTCCGTGACCGACTCGTCATGCAGCAGCGGCTCGATGGGCCCGTAGCCCAGCACATCGTCGACGATGCCCGCAACCAGCTGCTGCCGTTCCTCCGTCGTGATCCTCTCCTCCAGGCAAGCGAGCTCAGCCTCGACGACGTCCTGCACTCTGTGTCGCAGCTCGTCGGGCGAGCCCTCGAGCGACTGCAGCTCCGGACCCACAGTCGCGATGCAGGCGCGATGAAGCGCAGCACGCAGGTCGACGAACCGATCGACGGGCCCGTGCCCCTGCGCTCTCCCCAGGCGAGCACCCAGCACGCGCTCGTCGCGCACGTCATTGCCGTTGAGCCGCTGCTGGAGCGACATGCTTAGCGCCTCCCGAAGCTGAATCGCTTCGGCAACCGCGATGTCCGTGGCGCCCGTGCCTCGACGCCGCCGCCGAGCGACCTCGCAACATCGATGATGGCAGCGCCGAACGGCGTCGGGGTGGCTTGGAGCACGACCGGTTCCGCACGATTCACGGCGAGCGGCACAGCGGGATCCAGGGGCAGGACAACATCGATCCCGCGCCCGAGCGCCGCTTCGACATCGGTCCTATCGATCCCGGCCGACGAGCTCGCGCGGTTGAGGACGACGCGAAGACGATCGTCCGGGAACGCAAGCATCCCGAGCGTCTGCAGCGTGAGTCGCACGTTCTTGAGGGTCGGAACGTCGGGGTTGCAAACAAGCAGTAATTGATCCGTCTCGTCGAGCGTCGCGAGCATCGGGCCGTAGAAGAATGGAGCGGTGTCGACGACGACGACGTCATAGGCCGCACGCGCGACTGCGAGCAGCGCTCGAATCGCATCTTCGGTGATCAACTCCGCGTCCTCGGGGCGGAGAGGTGCCGGCAGAACATCGACGCCCGACGCATGCCGCTCCGTGTACACCTGGAGCTTCTCGGCGTCGAGGGTCGCGGGCGTGCCGATCAGCTCGTGAAGCGTGTTCGCGGGAGCGAGGCCAAGCATGATTGCCGCATCGCCGAACTGGAGATCAAGGTCGATCAGCAGCGTTCGGCTGCTCGTGTGAAGTGCTGAGGCGACGGCAAGATTGGTCGACACGACCGACTTTCCGGATCCGCCCTTCGGCGAGAAGACGGTGATCACCCGTCCGCGCCCGGCGCCGGCTCGCTGAGCGGCGGCGCGTGCGGCCTTCTCGATCGCAAAGTGAAGGCCCTCCGGGGGTGCGGGCAACGGCAGCACGTCCGCGATGCCGGCGTCGAGCGCCCAGTTGACGAGCTCGGTGGACGGCGCTGCGGTAGCAAGGATCACCGGGACCAACGAGTGCTCGCGCAATGTCGCGAGCGCCTCGCGAGGCTCGGCCTGCTCGCCCTGGACGAGAAGCACGACGTCCGGCGCCGCGCCGCCGGGCTCCGCCAGGTCGAACCTCTTCAGGAGCACGAGCTCGGCCTCGAGCGTGGCGACCGGTGCGCCCTCACCCACGACGGCAACCCGGATTTGACGCTCAGCGGCCATTTGCGCCTGCGACCAGATTCGCTGCCGTCACGGGCTGGAGAACGCCATCCCGAGCGCCGGCACTCGGACGGAGTAGCAGTGACCAGTCGCCGTTCTTCGTCAGCCAGAAGAGGCGCTGCGCCTGCAGCGGAGTCAGCTGAAGCTGGGCCGACACGGCGTTCTGCCCACTCCCCACTCCCGACGACGTCTCTCCCGCCGGCGCTTTCACGACGAGCAGATTGCGCAGGACGACTGCGGCGACGTGCGTCTGTCCGGACTCCGGAAACGTGATCGAGCCGACGACGTCGACGCGGTTGCCCCTCTGCAGGGTTCCCGCAAGCAGCTGAGTCGTGGTACCCGAC
>DATEXK010000138.1:0-7362 GCA_035257065.1 Gaiellaceae bacterium
CACCTGAGGCGATCCGGCCGGACGTGCGGTCCGGCCGGAGGCGCCTCTCCTTTGCGTGGATCGCGACCTTGCCGTTCTTCGCGTACACGCTGCTCTTCTTGTTTCTGCCTGCGGCGTCCGTCCTTATCGGTGCCTTCCAGAAAGACACGAGCGGCTACACGCTCGACAACGTCCGCGCGCTCTTCCATCACCCGTACATCGATGCGTACTGGGGAAGCGTCAAGCTCAGTCTCGTCACGGCGGCCCTCGGCGGTGTCGTGGGACTGTTCATCGCCTACGCCGCACTTCGTGAGGGGACGCCCAAGTGGATCCGCGGCGCACTGACGACGTTCTCCGGGGTCGCTGCGAACTTCGGCGGGATCCCGCTCGCGTTCGCGTTCATCGCCACGCTCGGGCCGCTGGGCGTGCTGACGGTCTTCCTGAAGAATCAGCTTCACTTCGACCTCAGCGCGCACGGTTTCAGCCTCTTCAGCATGACCGGCATCGGGCTCGCCTATCTCTACTTCCAGCTGCCACTCATGATCCTCGTCATTGCACCGGCGATCGACGGGGTCCGAAAGGAGTGGCGCGAAGCGTCGGCGAATCTCGGTGCTTCTCAGCTCCAGTTCTGGCGGTACGTCGGTATTCCCGTGCTCATGCCGTCGATCCTCGGGGCGATCATCCTGCTCTTCGGGAACGCGTTCGCGGCCTATGCGACCGCGTACGGCATCAACTCCGGTGCGAACCTCATCACGATCTTCATCGGCTCGTACTACAGCGGGAACGTGCTCAACAACCCGCATCTCGCCCAGGCGATGGCGTTCGGCATGTTCATCGTGCTCGGGCTGATGATGCTCTTCTACATCCCGCTTCAGCGCCGCGCGGCACGGTGGGCGAAGTGAAGCCGCGGCGCTCCATGGCCCCTTCAGCGGTCTTTTGGCTGCTGCTCGGAGGCCTCTATTTCTTCATCCCGCTGCTCACGACGCTGCTCTTCAGCCTCAAGAGCAATCAAACCGGGAAATGCTGCACAGCGGCGAACTACAGCTGGGTCATCCACAACGGTGAGTTCTGGCACACGCTCAAGATCTCGTTTCTGCTCGCGCTCGAGACGATTGCAATCAGTCTCACGATCTTTGTGCCGACGATCTACTGGGTGCACCTCAAAGTCCCGAAGCTTCGACCGGTGCTCGCATCTCTCGCGCTGATCCCGTTCGTCGTGCCGCCGATCGTGATGGTCGTCGGGCTTTTGAAGTTCTATAAAGGTACGCCGAGCTGGTTCTACGGCCAGCCGTGGGGCTTCCTCGCCGGGGCATACGTGATTCTTGCGTTCCCTTATATGTTCTTCTCACTCGACGCGGGCTTCAGGTCGATCGACGTGCACACGCTGACAGAGGCGTCGCAGAGCCTCGGCGCGAGATGGACGACGACGCTCTTCAAGGTAATCCTTCCGAACATTCGCTCGGCTGCACTCGCAGGGTCGTTCCTGGCGCTTGCGATCGTGATGGGCGAGTACACGATCGCGAATCTCGCCGCGTTTCACACCTTCCCGATTTTCATTCAGTACGTGAACGAGACGCAGGGCTTCCCGGCAGGTGCGCTCACGCTCCTGAGCTTCGGCATCACGTGGGGTGCGATGTTGTCCCTGCTGCTCGTCGGGCGCAAGCGCGGCACCCGGGCGGCCGTCCTCACAGGAGCGCGTTAAAACCATGGCCTACCTCGAGCTACAGAACCTGCACCGCGAGTTCGCCGGCGGCGTCAAGGCGCTCGACGGAATCGAAGTGCAGCTCGGCCAGGGCGAGTTTCTCTCGCTCCTCGGCCCGTCCGGCTGCGGCAAGACAACGGCGCTTCGCCTCGTGGCGGGCTTCGACCGGCCCGACGAGGGTCGCATCGTCATCGACGGCAAGGACATCACGAACGTCGCGCCGAGCAAGCGCGACATGGGGATGGTGTTCCAGGCGTACTCGCTGTTTCCGAACATGACCGCGGCGCAGAACGTCGAGTTCGGCCTCAAGATCCGCGGCAAGAACAAGGGCGAGCGCTCGGGACGAGTAGGGGAGCTGCTCGAGCTCGTCGGTCTCGCCCATGCGGGCGACCGTTATCCGCACCAGCTCTCCGGCGGCATGCAGCAGCGCGTCGCGCTCGCCCGCGCGCTCGCGATCGAGCCGCGCGTGTTGCTCCTCGACGAGCCGCTGTCGGCGCTCGATGCAAAGGTGCGCGTGCAGCTGCGCGAGGAGATTCGGCGCATTCAGCTCGAGCTCGGCATCACGACGTTGTACGTCACCCACGACCAGGAGGAGGCGCTCGCCGTCTCCGACCACGTCGCCGTCATGTATCGCGGCCGCATCGAGCAGATCGGCCCGCCGGCCGAGATGTACAGCAGGCCGGCGACCCCGTTCGTCGCGGAGTTCATCGGCACGATGAACCGGCTCGAGGCGACGGTCGCCGACCCGACCAGCGGCACGGTCGAGCACGGCGGTGTCACGCTCACCGTCGAGGCCGCCCGCGGTCGCACGAAGGGCGATCGCATACTCGTGCTCATTCGCCCGGAGACCGTCGAGCTCGCACCGGAGAACGGCTCGAACCCGGCGAACACGCTCTCCGGTGAGGTGATCGCGCAGACGTTCCTCGGGCCGGTGACGCGGCTGAAGGTCGTCGGTCCCGGCACGGATCTGATTGCCGATGTGTCGACGGCGAAGGCTGCGACGCTGCCGATCGGGATGAAAGTCACGGCCGCCCTGCCGGTCACCGACGCGCGCGTGCTCGAGCTCAGCGACGAGGCGATCGAAATAGCGGAAGAGCCAGGTCAGGCCGGTCGGTGAAGATCCCGGCGACGCCGGCTTCGCCGAGCGCGCGCATCCGCGCAGGCTCGTTCACCGTGTAGACGAGCGAGACGAGATCGACCGCATGCGCCGCGGCAAGCCCGCGCGGCGTGACGCGGGTGTCCGAGAAGCCGGCGGCCCACGCGTCGCGCGCGCCCCGGATCGAGACGCCGTAGCCGACGTGCTGGCAGGTGCGGATACGCGGGCGCAGCGCGCGCGCCTCCTCGAGTGGCGATCGCTGGAAGCAGATGAGGACGTCCGCATCGCTCAGCAGGCGCACCGTGCGCTCGACGACGCGTTGACGTCGATAGCGTCGCGGCGTCTTCAGCTCGACCATCACGCCGATGCGGCCGCGGCAGAGGTCGAGCGCCTCCTCGAGCGTCGGGTAGCTGCCGCCGCGCTTGGGAGCGTCGTGCGTGACGACGAGCGTTCCCGCGGTGTCCGCGTGCACGTCGAGCTCGACGAAGTCTGCGCCGAGCTCGATCGCCCGCTCGAACGCCGGCAGCGTGTTCTCGGGCTGCTCCCACGAGGCGCCGCGATGGGCGATGACGAGCATCAGCCGAGTACGCGGCGCATGAGCTCGACGTCGATCCGGTCGATCAGCTCGTCGGCGCGTGCGAGCCGGTGCGGATCGAGCGTGCCCGTCTTCGCGAACGTGAGCAGCCCCGCGGCCTTCGCGGATGCGACGCCCGCTTCGGTGTCGTCGATCCCAAGCACCTCTTCCGGCCTTACGTCGCCGAAGAGGCCGAGCGCCTTCAGGTAGCCCTCGGGATGCGGCTTGCCCTCGGCGACGTCGTCGGACGAGACGATGCCGCGGAGCAGCGCTGCGAGGCCTGCAGATTCGACGACCGGCTCGATCTCGGCCCGGGCTGCACCCGAGCAGATCGCGAGCGGCACTCGTGTGGCCGCATACTTCACCGCTTCGCGCACGTGCTCGTGGACGGTCGAGCCGTCGGCGACCGCGTCGCGGTAGCGCTGCACGCGCTCGGCGACGGCGCCTTCGACGTCGGCGTAGTCGCGCCCGAGCCACGCGAGGACGATCTCGGGATCGGAGAGACCGGCGAGATGGTCGTAGTACTCCTGCGCCGAGAGCGGCCGACCTCTCTGCGTGAACATCTCGACGAAGATCTCGCAGAGGACAGGCTCGTCATCGGAAAGCGTTCCGTTGAAGTCGAAGACGATCGCTTTGACGGGATGGGTCACGAGTTCCCGAGTATCGCCGACTCCCAGACGATGCGAGTGCGGTCGCCGCGGAAGACGTCTCGCGAGCGCTCGAGCGGCCGCCCGGCTGCGGAGTACGCGGTCCGCTCGACGAGCATCACAGGCGCCCCACGCTCGATGCCCAGCGCTTCCGCTTCGGCGCTGCGCGCGAGCGCCGGCTCGAGCCGCTCGACGGCGCGCACGGGAACCTCGTCGTAGCGTCGGCGCATCAGCTCGTAGAGCGAGCCGTCGAGCGGTTCGTCGAGCAGGCCCGGGAACGCGTCGGCGGCGTAGGCGCCGCGCTCGAGCGCAACGGGCTCGCCGTCTGCGAGGCGGACCCGCTCGATCGCGAGCACGCGTGAGCCGAGCAGCTCCTCGTCCGGCTCGGCGTCGCGCTCGACCGCGTTCAGCACGCGCGCGCCGGCCGCGACTCCGAGGCCGCGAAGCTGATCGGAGAGGGCGGATGTGCCGGCGAGCTCGAGCTTCGGCTCCGCGACGAACGTGCCGCCGTAGCGGCCCTGCCTGCGGGTGAGGCGGCCGAGCTGCTCGAGTGCGCCGAGCGCCTGGCGGAGCGTCATCCGGCTGACGCCGAACCGCTCGGCGAGCTCGCGCTCGGCGGGCAGGCGGTCGCCCGTCGCGAGCAGCCCCCGGTCGAGCGCTTGCTCGAGCGTCGTCTGGATCTGCGCGTGCGCCGGCCCACGACCCGGTTTGACGGGGGAGAGACGGAGTGTCAATATGGTCTAGACGTTAGCGCATGGACGTGACCGCCGACCACGAGACGCTGACGATCGCCTGGCCTGCGGGTGGGGAGAGCCGGTTCCATGCGCTGTGGTTGCGCGACAACTGTCCCTGCGCGGAGTGCCGTCACGAGAGCGGCCAGCGGCTGCTCGACACGCGCTCGCTGCCCGACGACCTGGAGGTTGTCGCGGCGTCGGTGGACGGCGTCGTGCTCGTCGCGTTCTCCGACGGTCACGCGAGCAGCTTCGACGTCGAGTGGCTTCGCGGCTACGCGACGGTGGACGGCCCGCGCCGCTGTCGCCTGTGGGGCGCCGAGCTCCAGTCCGACCTGAGCGCGGCGCACTACGAGGACGTTGCCGCAGGCGGGTCAGCGCTGCGCGACTGGCTCGGCGCCGTGGACGAGCTCGGCTTCGCGATCCTCACCGGGTGCGGCACCGAGCCGGGAACGGTCACGCGCGTCGCGGAGCTCTTCGGGTACGTGCGCGAGACGAATTACGGACGCCTGTTCGACGTGAAGACGGTGGTCAACCCGACGAACCTCGCGTACACGGGGCTCGGGCTCGGAGCGCACACCGACAACCCGTATCGGGACCCGACGCCGACACTGCAGCTGTTGCACTGCCTGGCGTCGAGCGCAGAGGGCGGAGAGAACACGCTCGTCGACGCGTTCCGCGTCGCGCAGGATCTTCCGCTCGAGGACTTCGAGCTGCTCACGGGCTGCGCTGTTTCGTTCCGCTACGCCGATGCGGAAGCCGAGCTCGAAGCGGAGACGCCGGTGATTACCGCCGACGTGCGCGGTGATGTGCAGACCGTGCACTACAACACACGCTCCGTGCAGCCCTTCCGCCTGCCCGACGATCTCGTCGGCGAGTACTACGAGGCGTACCAGCGCTTCGGGCGCATGCTCGACAGCCCCGAGTACCGCATCCAGTTCAAGCTCGCGCCGGGCGACCTGTTCATCGTCGACAACCAGCGCGTGCTGCACGGGCGGACCGGGTATGCGGCATCGGGCGGCGAGCGCCACCTGCAGGGCTGCTACGCCGATCGCGACGGGCTGCGCAGCAAGCTCGCGGTGCTCTCGCGTGGGTAGTGAGTTGATCGACGAGATCTTCCGCGTCTTCCGAGAGCAGGGGGCAGGGGAGTACCTCGGTGAGCCCGTGTCGTTGACGGAGCACATGCTGCAGTCCGCGTACGCGGCGGAACGAGAGGGCGCACCGGCGCGACTCGTCGCAGCCGCGCTGCTGCACGACTACGGACACTTCATCCACGATCTGCCCGCGGACTCGGCGCAGCACGGTCTCGACACGCAGCACGAGGAGGTTGCACATGCGTTCCTCTCGCGCCACTTCGGCCCGGAGATAGCGGAACCGATCCGCATGCATGTTGCAGCGAAGCGGTATCTCTGCGCGACCGATCCCTCGTACATCTCGCAGCTCTCACCGGCGTCGATCCTCAGCCTCGAGTTGCAGGGCGGACCGTACTCGGCGGCGGAGGTGGCGGAATTCGATACGTCGCCGTACGCGGCCGACGCGGTGCGGCTGCGGCGCTGGGACGACGTCGGCAAGATCGCGGGGCTCGACACTCCCGATCTCGAGCACTATCGAGCTGTGCTCGAAGCATCGATTCGGAGCTAGGGCTGCCGGCCGAGGCGCTCGCCCTCGCGCTCGTCGCGGCCGTGATCCACGCGGTCTGGAATACGTTGCTCGCGGGCGCGCGCGACTCGCAGGCGTTCGCCGCGGTGGTCCTGCTCGTCGGTGCGGTCGCGGGAGCGCCGGTGGCGGTGGCGTACTGGCGCCTCGACGACGGAGTGTGGCCTTATCTCGTCGCGACGTCGGTGCTCGAGCTCGCCTACTTCGCGCTACTCACGTTCGCGTACACGCGCGCGGAGCTCTCTGTCGTCTACCCCCTCGCCCGAGGACTTGCACCGGTGCTCGTCCTCGTCGGCGCTGTCGCGTTCACGGGCGCCGGGGCGACCCCGCGGCAGGTGGCAGGCGTGCTGACCGTCGGGGTGGGCATCCTGCTCGTGCGCGGCGTGGGGCGTGGACGGGGCGCGCTCGTCGCCGTGACGATCGCCTGCACGATCGCCGCGTATACGCTCGTCGACAAGCGCGGGGTCGTCCACGCCTCGCCGGTCGCGTATCTCGAATTGATGAGCGTCTTCACGGGAGGCGCGTACGCCGGCGCGATCGTCCTGCGGCGGGGGCTCGCGCCGCTGCGGGCGGAGCTCGCCTGGCGGTCGGTCGTGGCCGGGATCGGGACGTTCGCGGCCTACGGTTGTGTGCTCGGGGCACTGCAGCTCGCATCCGCCGCCTCGGTCGCCGCGGTGCGAGAGAGCGGTGTACTCGTGGCAACGGTGCTCGCCGTGGTCGTGCTGCGCGAGCGGGTGACGGCCTGGCGCGCGGCCGGAGCGGTTGCCGTCGTGATCGGAGTTGCCCTCATCAGCCTCTGACGGCGGTACGGCTTGACAGGAACGTCCGGTTCGCGCGTGAATATGGCGGCATCCTCAGCGCCGGTCACGCTGCGGGGCCCATAAACCACGAGGGAGGACAGCAGCATGAGCGGCGAAGGACCCGCTGTGAGTCAGATCCATCTCACGGACGACGAGAGGGTCTTGCATCGGCTCGGC
>DATEXK010000139.1:0-8083 GCA_035257065.1 Gaiellaceae bacterium
GTTTCCCAAGCGGTGCGCGGTGTACCTCTTGTACCGCTCCGTACGCCCACCTCCGGCCTGTCCTGGTAGACGGCTGGTAGACGGAGATCGATGCTCAGGCAAGAGCACTCTCGCCCAGGCCACTGCGCTAGCACGTCAGACGTGTGCTGCGTTGTCGCACACCCTTTCGGCATCAGCGACCAGCGGCCACGCCAGGCGAAAGGCAGCCCCGCGGCAAGGAAACGCATCGCCACGACGAATTCGATGCCGTGATAGACGATGCTCCCTTCGTTCTCGGCGTCGATCTCGACGGGGTTTGCATGGACTACTACGGCGCAATGAAGCCGTACGCCGCGGCGTGGATGGGCAGGTCGCCTGAGACGTTGCCGGACGACGTTTCGTACGGCTTCAAAGAATGGGAGATCGACAAGTTTGGCGGGTACGACTCGCTCCACCAGTATCTGCTCGACAACCGCTTCTTCGTGGACGCGCCTCCGATGGCAGATGCGCCCGAGGCTCTGCGGCGGCTCTCGAATGAGAATGTCCGCATCCGGATCATCACTCATCGCCTGTGGATCAAGGGCGCACACCAAGAAGCTGCAAGCCAGACGGTTGAGTGGCTGGACAAGAACGACATCCCGTACTGGGATCTCTGCTTCGTGCGGGACAAGCCCGTGGTCGGAGCCGATCTCTACATCGAGGACACGAGCAAGAACATCATCGCTCTGCGAGAAGCGGGTCGTCCCACGATCATCTTCACCAACCTGGGCAACGTGACCCTTCCGGGACGACGTGTGAGCGATTGGATCGAAGTCGAGCGCATCGTTCGCGACGAGCACAAACGTTGGAGCACGAACCGCGATGCGGAGGCAGGCTTGCTAGCGCTCGGAAGGGCCGAGTAGACAGCAGCGAGTTGCGTGAGGGTCACGCGGCTGGAAGAGCGGTTGCGAGTGCGCGCTCAAGCTCGCCAACGTTGATGCCGTTGCCGGTCGGTTCGGCTCGAATGAGCTTGCCGAGCGCTTACCCCAGAGCACGTACACGTCGTCGAAGCGGAGTGGGCGCAGGCTGAGCAGCGGCCAGTTGTCGTCCGACATGAGCAGGAGCGCAGGTGTGACCAGCACGTCGTTCCAGCCCCGCGTGCGCGAGCGGCGCCGCCGTGTGCGTCAGCAGTGACCCGTTCGTCGTCAGCGCGAGCTCGAGGCCGGGGATCGTCGCCAGTAGCTCGACCAGGTGCTCGACGTTTCGGCGCACGAGCGGCTCACCGCCGGTGATGTGCACCGTCCGCACGCCGAGTCTCGCGAAGGCACGCGCGACGCGCGTGATCTCCTCGAGCGTGAGCAGCTCACTGCGAGCGAGGAAGGTGTGGTCGCGTCCGAAGACGTCTCTGGGCATGCAGTAGACACAGCGGAAGTTGCAGCGGTCCGTGATCGAGACACGCAGCGTCTGCAGCGGGCGGCCGAGGGTGTCGCGCAACGGCTCCGTGTCTTGGCGCACCGCTGGCCGCCGGTCAGGCCGCGGACTCGTTGTCTGCCAGCGCGAGCGTGCGCGCTCGCGCTGCGGCCTCCAGCTGGGAGTGCACGCCGAGCGCGAGCAAGATCGCCTGGATGTGGTTTCGGACGGTCGTCTCGGAGAGCATCAGGCGCTCGGCTATCTCTTTCGCGCGAACCCCGTGAGCGAGGAGGAGAAGGATCTCCCGCTGTCGCGGTGTCAGCGGCGGGTCTGCACCGCCCGCCGGCGCGGATGCTGCCTGCTCGCTTGCTTCGTGGATCGGGTGCAGGATCATCGGACCGTTGTCTCCGTGGACAACGATGGTGGAGAAGATGAGCCGCTTCTCGCCGAGCGGCAGGCGAACGAGGGCTTCCAGGCAGCGGACGGGCCAGCCTTCCCGCGCGAGCCGGGCCGTCGAGCAGCCGGGGTGGCAGACGATGCCACCTTCGGGATCTCTCCCGGCGAGGACGTCCCAGCAGTGGCGTCCTTCGGCGTCGGCGGCGCTGATTCCGGTCAGCCGCTCGGCTTCTCGGTTCCACTCGTCTATGCGGTCGTCCGGGCCGGTAGAAAAGACCGCTGTCCCCGAGTGCAGCCGGCGCATGGCACCGAAGCTCCCAGTTCGAGCTGCGGCGGCCATCGGGAGTCTCCACAGCCGTAGTGCGGGAAACCCGCCGTCGGGTTGCGGGGTGTTGGCAGACGTGGCTGCCGGCGCCCGCGATCCCGTGTGGTTGATCAGTTTTCATCAACCACACGGGAACAGCCTGGCCGAGAATCGGAACCGTGCGTGTGTCCGCTTCCACTCAGCCGCTTTGCTGAGTTGCTGGTCTCGAGGCGCTGGTTTGTGCAGAGAAGGAGGTTCTGGTGGCTGATGTGAGATCGGAGCTGGTCGTGCCGGTTGCGCTCAAGCGGCTGTCTTGGGAGGTGGCGTCGTGAACCCAATCACGCGTCGGCGGTTCGTTCAGGGGGCGGCCGGTGGGGTCGGGCTGCTCAGTGTCGGCGGCGGGCTTCGTTATCTGGAGCATGCAGGCCCGGCGGCGGCGGGCGATGTGCTCGGGCAGGAGACGGTGTTCCGCACTGGGCACTCGAACAACTGCGACGGCGCCTGCGGCCACCAGGTCAAGGTGGTCGACGGTCGGATCCGGTTGATCACGAGCGCCGCCTTCACAGCCAAGACGATCGGCGGCGATGTCGCGCCGAAGTTCGATCCACGGATTTGCCTTCGTGGTGTCGCACAAATCCAGAACACTTACAGTCCGGACCGGATCAAGTACCCGTACAAGCGGGTCGGCGAGCGCGGCTCGGGCGAGTGGGAACGGATCTCATGGGAAGAGGCGACCACGACGATCGCCGGAAAGTTCAAGGAGATCCAGGCAAAGCACGGCAAGAAGTCAGTGTGGGTCGCGCCGTACACCGGATCGCTTGCGATCCTCGAGGGTGTCGTTGGGGCGGGCTTCCGCTTCGCGAGCGCGATCGGGGCCTCCGCGGGAGATTTCGAAGGCGACAACGAGGGCGACAGCGCCACGCCGGCCGGGTGGAACTACCTGCTCGCCGATCCCGACGCGACTGCCGGTGGCATTTTCGACGGCCATGAGATGACCGACTTCCTCAGCGCGAAGGTGATCGTCCTCTGGGCGAACAACGTGGCCGAGACCTCGCTTCCCGACTGGCGGATCGTCGCCGACGCGAAGAAGAACGGGACGACGGTCGTCTCGATCGACCCACGCTTCACGCCCACCTCGGCCCGGTCGGACGTCTGGCTGCCGATCCGGCCGGGAACCGACACGGCACTGATCGACGGGATCATCAACTATGTGCTCGAGCACAAGCTCTACGACGAGAAGTACGTCAAGAGCTACACAGTCGCCCCTTTCCTGGTCGACGCGGAAACGAAGAAGTTCCTGCGGCAAGGGAAGTCCTATCTCGTCGTCGACGCGGCGGACGGGATGCTCAAGCCGGTCGAGAAGGCCTCCGACCC
Source organism: Gaiellaceae bacterium (assembly GCA_035257065.1). Classification (GTDB taxonomy): domain Bacteria; phylum Actinomycetota; class Thermoleophilia; order Gaiellales; family Gaiellaceae; genus Palsa-739. The sequence continues at coordinate 3,443 of DATEXK010000139.1, forward strand.
AGATCTCTTCGGTGAGCACGCGGGTGCCTCGTCGGCGCTCAAGCTCCTCGCTGACGAGATGGCACAGTACACGCCGGAAAAAGTCGCGTCGATGACGGACATCCCGACGCGCCAGGTGCTGCAGCTCGCAGAGCTGTGGACGAAGCAAGGCCCGGTCGCCGTCCGCTCCGGCTTCGCGCTCTCGCACTGGGGCCGTGGCGACCTGACGATGCAGGCGCTGCTGACCTTGCAGGCGCTGACCGGCAACATCGGTGTCCACGGCGGCGGCGTCACCACCTTCGCGGGTGGGCTGACGACGACGGCGTTCGACCTCGGCAACTGGTGGGCGCCGAAGGGCACGGAGATGTTCACCGTGCTCGAGCCGATGGAGGCGTGCGACGCGATGCTCTACGGCAAGCCCTATCCCGTGCGTGCCGCCTGGTTCATGGTCGACAACTACGCGCAGCAGATGTCCGACCGCAACAAGGTCGTCAAGGCGCTCAAGTCGCTCGACTTCGTCGTCGTCTCCGACTACGTGATGTCGGCGACGGCCGATCTTGCCGACATCGTCCTGCCCGCCTGTACGTACCTCGAGAAGACCGATCTCCTCTCGTCGAACAACTTCTACCTGCAGTACATGCCGAAGGTGATCGACCCGCTGTGGGAATCGAAGTCCGACCTCGAAGCGATCACCCTGATCGCCCGGAAGATGGGAGTCGGCAAGTACTTCGAGCAGAGCGCCGACGAGTACCTGAAGGAGATCCTCCACATCGGCGACCCGAAGGCAGACGGGAACGTGGCCGGTCTCACGTGGGAGCAGCTCACGACGAGTGCGCCGCATCTCAACACGCCGACCGTGCCGTACGTGCCGTTCTTCGACAAGAAGTTCCCGACGAAGTCCGGGCGGATCGAGTTCTACGTCGAGCTGCTAATCCCCTACGACCAGCAGCTTCCCGGCTACAAGGAGCCGCTCGAGGCGTCGAGATCGAATCCGCTCTTCGCCAAGTATCCGCTCACGTTCCTGTCGACGCACACGCGGTTCAGGACGCACTCGCAGTTCGTAAACCTGCCGTGGCTCAAGGAGATCAACAACGGCGGTAACGGGTTCCTCGAGATCAACCCGATCGACGCGAAGGCGCGCGGGATCTCCGACGGCGATGTGGTCAAGGTCTTCAACGACCGTGGAGTCCTGAAGGTGAACGCCCGCCTGACGGAGGGGATCAAGCCCGGCGTCGTCAACTGCTACCAGGGCGGCTGGGACACGGTGAAGGTCAAGCACTACATCGAGGGGCACCCGAACAACCTCACCCACCAGATCGCGAACCCGGCCCAGTCGGTCATCCCGAACTTCAGGTCGAACGCGGCCTACTACGACTGCCTCGTCGAAGTGCAGCGGGAAGGAGCGTGATCGGCGATGGCTGTTGAGACCACGAAACGGTGGGGCATGGTCATCGACCAGAACCGCTGCATCGGTTGCTGGACGTGCGCCGTCGGCTGCAAGGAGATCAACAACGAGCCGCTCGGGTTCTGGTGGAACCGCATCCTCACCGCGAGCCCCGGCGAAACCACCGGCGAGAGCGCCTCGGCGGTTGCCGACCCGGCCAGCGACTCGATCGACGTTCCGCACGGAACGTTCCCCGACGTGGACATGGCCTACCTCCCGGTCGCCTGCCAGCACTGCGAGGACGCCCCGTGCGTGAAGGTCTGCCCGGTCGACGCAACGTTCCGTCGCGACGATGGGACAGTGCTCGTCGACTACGAGCGCTGCATCGGCTGCCGGTACTGCATCGCGGCCTGCCCGTACGGGATCCGTGTCTTCAACTGGGGCGACGCGGAACAGCCGGTCGACTTCACGGTTGGCTACGGCAAGGACTACCGCACCGACGGCCGGCTCGTCTTCACGCCGGACCGGCCGCGTGGCGTCGTCGAGAAGTGCACCCTCTGCGTCGAACGGATCGACACGGGCGAGCAGCCCTTCTGCGTCGAGGTCTGCCCGGTCGGGGCGCGCGTCTTCGGCGACCTGAACGACTCGGAGAGCGAGGTGGCACAGCTCGTCGACGACGGCGGTGCGACCCAACTCCTGCCCGATCTGGGGACGAAGCCACGCATCTTCTATCTCCCGGTCCAACAAGAGAGGAGCGTGTGATGGCGGCTCGCGTCGAAACCCCTAGGCTCCGGGCCGTCTCGCTTGACCGGTCGAGCCGCATCTGGCTCACGCTGCTCGGCATCCTCATGTTCTGGGGGCTCGGGGCCTGGATCTACCAGCTCACCCAGGGCCTGATCGCCACCGGCATGCGCGACGTCGTGTCGTGGGGCCTCTACATCTTCTCGTTCGCGTTCTTCGTCGGCCTCTCCGCAGGCGGCCTGATCATGGCCTCCGGGGCAGAGGTGTTCGGCGTGAAGAGCCTGCGCCCGCTCGCGCCGATCGGCGTGCTCACGGCGGCGGCCTGTGTGCTGGTCGCGGCGATGACGATCATCCCCGACCTCGGAAACCCGCAGCGGGTGTGGGAGATCTTCCGCTACCCGAACTGGAGCTCGCCGCTCGTCTGGGACGTCCTCATCATCATCGTCTACTTCGCGTTCGCCGTCACCGACCTAGTGGTGATGCACAGACGGACGATGGAGACAGGGAAGCGGCTGCGAATGCTGCGTCTCCTCGGGTACATCGGGCTTCCGACCGCGGTGCTGCTGCACTCGATTACCGCGTGGATCTTCGGGCTCCAGATCTCGCGGCCGTGGTGGAACACAGCGCTGATGGCGCCGCTCTTCGTCACCTCGGCGATCCTGTCGGGCACGGCGCTGATCGCGCTCGTCGCCCTCGTAGCGCAGCGGTTCGACCGCTTCCAGCTCCCGCGGGAGACGTGGACGGCACTCGCTGGGCTGATGGCAACGGCGCTGGCGGTCGACCTGTTCCTCGTCGGCAGCGACTACGTCACGATCCTCTGGGGCAACGTGCCGCGCGAGCGCGCGGCGCTGGACCTGATCCTTCCCGGCGGCTCGTGGCAATGGCTGTTCTGGCTCGAATGGGTCGTCGGCGGCCTGGTCCCGTTCGTGCTGTTCGTGACGCCGCGGTTCCGGATCAGGCCCGGCCTGCTCGCGCTCTCGTCGCTGCTCGTGCTGGTCGGTGTTTATGCCTTCCGGATCGAGCTTGTCGTCGGCGGCATGATCAAGCCGCTGCTGCAACTCCCGCCCGGCAACGCGACGGGCTCCTACCGGCTCGGACAGACGTCGTTCCAATTCCAAGGGATCTACCATCCGACGTGGGTCGAGTACGGGATCGTCGCGGCACTGGCGGCGTTCCTCGCACTCATGATCACGATCGGCTACCGCTGGCTCCGGTCGCTCGAACGCGCGGGAGCCGTAGCGTGATCTCCGACGACGTCCTGGATGTGGCGGCCGGCCCTGCGCCGCCCGCCCGCCTGCTCGCACATTGGTGGAGCAGACCGACCAACGACGAGGTCGAGTCGTGGGCCACGTGCTGGCCCGGCGCGTGCGAGGTGGCAGAGCTGCTCGGCCTCGCATGCGACGGAGTCGAGGCGCTGCGGCATGCACTCGCCGTCTCGGCCGGCGACGAGCTGCTCGGCGAGTACGAGCGCCTGCTCAACGGCCCCGGTCGCGCGCCGTGTCCGCCGTACGAGTCGCTCTGGCGCGACGACGGGCCGAAACGCGAACAGGGACGACTGATGGGCCCCTCCGCCGGCGGAATCGCCCGTCTCTACGGCGACATCGGGCTCCGGGTGCGCGCCGACGCGCACGAGCTGCCCGATCACCTCGCGATCGAATGGGAGGCGCTCGCCTTCGCCGTCGAGCACGACGCGGCCGAGGCGGCGGCCTCGCTCCTCGGCGAGCACCTGGCGCTTTGGATGCCGCCGTTCTGCGCGGCGGTTGAAGCCGAGACGGTACAGCCGTTCTACGCGGCGCTCGCCTCGCTGACCGCGAGGTGGACGGCGGCCCTCACGGGATGAGGGACACCGCCGTCCTGCTCTGCAGCGGGACGAGGCTCACGGCAGATGCATTCGACTGTGCGCCCGCGGTCGTTGTTCGCGACCTGGACAGCAGTCCGGCCGCTGCCGCTTCGGTGCTGCGCGAGCTCGCCGCGACGCGTGTCGTGCTCGTCCTCTGCAAGCACAAGCCGTCCGGCGATCTCGTGAACGCACTGCGACGTGCGGGAGCGTCGACCTTCGGCATCGCGTCGGTCGTCGCCGGCGGTCGCGGGCCTGCCGAGGTCGCCGTCTTGGTGGCGGGGCTGGTCGCGAGGCTCGACGCTCTCTCGCCTGGAGACAATGGAAAGCCTGTGCTCGCCTCGAACGGTTTCAGTCGCCGGGCGCTGCTCCAGCTCACTCCGGTCGTGACGCACGCGTCGGTCGCGGTGGTCGACGAGGCGGCGTGTGTCGGCTCGGCGCGTTGCGGCGTATGCGCAGTCGCGTGTCCAGAGCGTGCGATTGGTGTCTCAGGTCCGCGGCCGGTGGTCGACATCAATGCGTGCACGGCGTGCGGCGGGTGCGTTCCTTCCTGCCCGCACGCTGCGCTGCGTCTCGCAGGCTCCTCGACGGCCCAGATCGAGGCGCAGCTGGAGCAGCTGCTGCCAGCCGCTCCCGGGATCGTCTTTGCGTGCAACTCGGCCGACGTCCAGGTGCCGCCGGGGTGGCCGGTCGTGGAGCT
>DATEXK010000140.1:0-2026 GCA_035257065.1 Gaiellaceae bacterium
TCGATGCCGAAGTACGCGTTGGTGAGGATCGGCGGCGCCGCTAGGACGACGAGCGCAGCGGTGTTGTTCCAGAAGCCGATCCCGAGGATCGTCAACCCGAACGCGATCAGCACGAGGCTCGGCAAGGCGCGCCCAACGTTGGCGACGCTCGCAGCGAAGAGGAAGCCGCGGTGCCGGTGTCCGAGCCAGAGCCCGAGCGGCAGCGCGAGCACGAGCGCGATCGCAAGCGCGACCGCCGAGAGCTCGAGGTGCTCGCCCGTCTTCGAGAGCAGCAGGCCCGCGTTGTCGCCGATGAAGCGGATCGCATCGACGAAGGTGCCGGGCTTGAACTGTTGGGCGACGATCACGCGACGCGCGTCCACGGCGTGAGGATCCGCTGCGCCAGCACGAGCAGCCCGTCCGCGAAGAGCGCGAGCACGATCACGAGCAATCCGGCGGCGAGGATCTCGCTCTTGAAGATGTCCTGCTGGAGGGCGATGTAGATCGGGAACCCGAGCCCCTTCGGGATCACGAGTGCCGCGACGGTTGCGATCGACACGGTCGAGACAGTCGCGATGCGCAGGCCGGCGATGATCGCGGGCAGCGCGAGCGGCAGCTCGACGCGCAGGAACGTCTGCATACGCGTGAGGCCCGTGCCACGGGCGGCCTCGAGCGCCTCGGGCGGCACGGCACGGAGGCCGGAGATCATGTTCCGGTAGAGGATGAGCAGCGTGTACGAGACGAGCGCGATCTCGACCGTCGTCACGGTGAGCCCGGTGATCGGGACGAGGAGCTGAAAGAGCGCGAGACTCGGAATCGTGTAGAGGAAATCGGCGAAGAGGCCGATCGGGGGATCGAGCAACCGATAGCGAAAGCCGGCGAGCGCGAGGGCGGTCGCGAGCACGAAGCCGATGCCGACGGCGATCAACGTCAGCTCGATGTGCTGGACGAGCGCGGGCTGCAGCGTGTCGTGCCAGTGCGCATGCAGCCAGTCTGTGCAGAACCACCCGTTGTTCCGCTCGCAGGAGCTCCCCTGACCGAAGTCGGGGATGACGGGCCCGCCGGCGAAGACGACGCTCATCGCAGCAGGTCGTCCCTCGTCACGGAGCCGATCACCGTCCCGCTTGCGTCCGTCACGGCCACCACGTCGGCGCGCTCTGCGATCAGGAGCGCCAGCGCGTCGCGGAGCGTCGTCTCTGCAGCGGCGTGCGGGCCGTCCCGCGGCGGACCGAGCTCGAGATCGGCGAGCGTGTGCAGCGACAGAACCTTCAGCGCACGGTCGGCGCCGACGAACTCCGCGACGAAGTCGTCCGCGGGCCGTCGGAGGATCTCTTCCGGCGTGGCGTACTGCGCCAGCTTGCCGCCCTGCCGGAAGATCGCGATGCGGTCGCCGAGCTTGATCGCCTCGTCGATGTCGTGCGTGACGAACAGCACCGTCTTGCGCAGCTCTTGTTGCAGGCGCAGGAACTCGTCCTGGAGGCGCGCGCGGACGATCGGGTCGATCGCGCCGAACGGCTCGTCCATCAGCATCAGCGGCGGGTTGGCGGCGAGGGCGCGCGCGAGGCCGACGCGCTGCCGCTGTCCGCCCGAGAGCGCGGCGGGGTAGCGCGGGCCATCCTCGCGGGGATCGAGACCGACGAGCTCGAGCAGCTCCGCGGTGCGCTCGCGGATCCGTTGCCTCGGCCAACCGAGCAGGCGTGGCACCGTGCCGACGTTCGTCTCGACGGTCATGTGCGGGAAGAGCCCGACCTGCTGGATGACGTAGCCGATGCTGCGGCGAAGCTCTGTGACGTCGAGGTCGTAGATCTTCGTCCCGTCGATGCGAATCTCGCCCTCGGTGAGATAGATGAGCCGGTTGACGAGCTTCAGCGCCGTCGTCTTGCCGCTGCCGGACGGCCCGACGAGCACGCAGATCTCGCCCGCGGGAACAGTGAGCGACAGATCGTCGACCGCCGGCTCGGGTCGCCCCGCGTAGAACTTCGTCGCCTTGTCGAAGACGACTTCTGCGGCACTCGTCGGCATGAGCCGGGAACTATCCCTGACGGGC
>DATEXK010000141.1:0-8091 GCA_035257065.1 Gaiellaceae bacterium
ACGTCCTGCTCGGCACCGAAGACGACGACGTCCTTCGCCTTGCGGGCTGCGGGCGTCCTCGGCACGTTCGCCCAAGACTCGGCGAACGGGGCAGCGGCCAAGGTCGAGCCTTTGGCACTGCCGGCGACCTTGGTCGTCGCAGTCGCAGAAGCTGCAATCAGCAGAACCGCAGCACCCACTCCCGCGAGGAGCCAGAGGCGTCTTTGCATCGATATCCCTCCGTTTTGTTTGCGCCGGGAGCAGGACGTACGGCGGCGCATGCTCGCTCCCACGCCCGCGAGGGCGCTCCGTCACGATCGTATGACGACGGGCGGCTAGCTTAGTTAGGCCGGGTGGAAATAGCCAGGGGTCAGATCGCCCGCATCCGGGCGAGAGCCTGGCGCCGCGGCTCGAAGGAGTTCAGCAACGCGAGCAGGTGCTGATGAGCCGTGTCCTGCCGGAGGCCGACGAAATCGGTCGCCCCGAGCGCCACCTGCCCGCCGACGCCCGAGGAGTGAGCTCCGACGACGTGGCCGAGGGCGAAAGCCGAGCCGGTGGCCGCGACCACGAAGCTGGCCGCCGCAGCGGCGGTGAAGAGGGACAGCCGGCGCCGTTGCGGGAGCACGATCGCCGTCGCGGGCAGCTCGAGCGCCGCAGCGCGAAGCCCGACCGCAATCGAGCCGATCTCGGCCGCAAAGAGGCGACACTCGGCGCAGCCCGAGAGGTGGGCGTCGAGGCGTGCGACCTCCAACTCCGAAACCTCCCCATCGAGGCGCGCCGAAGCGGTCTCCCGCGCGCTCATGCAATCGCTGGGCGGAACGGCTATCAGCATTCTCTCCATACCTATCCCTATTCCCTGGGACGTCAGGCGTTACTCCGAGTTAGTCATCGGCCGGTGGCGGTCGATGATTGAGCCGAACGCCGATCCCGGCGGAAGCGTTCCGTAGGCAAGCCCCGCGTCCCGCCCGAGCCTGGCTGCGGCAAAGGCCTCCGCCACCTCGGCCGGCGCGTGGCGCATCAGCAGCGAGGCCTGGAGGGCGAGGGCGAGCCGCTCGACGACGAGCCGGGCGTTCGACTCCTCTGCGCCTGCCAGAGCTTGGTGGGCGAGCCCTGTCAGCCGCTCGTCGCCGGCGAGCGCGATCTCGGCCAGCAGCGCTTCGGCCGACTCCGGCTCACGCTCGAGCGCCCGCAGGACGTCGAGGCAGACGACGTTGCCCGAGCCCTCCCAGATCGACTGCAGCGGCTGCTGCCGATAGACGCGCGGAAGCCCCGATTCCTCGACGAAGCCGCCGCCGCCGAGGCATTCGAGGGCCTCGGCCGCATGACCCGGACCACGCTTGCAGACCCAGTACTTCGCGATCGCCGTGGCGATGCGGGCGAACGCCGCCTCCGCCGGGTCGTCTGCCCGGCGGTCGTACGCCCGCGCGAGTCGCATCGCGGTGACCGTGGCCGCCTCCGACTCGAGGCACAGGTCGGCGAGCACGTTACGCATCAGCGGTTGGTCGACGAGCAGCCTGTCGAACGCAAGCCGGTGGGCTGCGTGGTGCGTCGCCTGCTCGACGGCCTGGCGCATCCCTGCCGCCGAGCCGAGCACGCAGTCGAGGCGGGTGTGCACGACCATCTCGACGATCGTCCGCACACCGCGCCCTTCCTCGCCGACGAGCTGTGCCCGAGCCGCGTCGAGCTCGATCTCGCCCGATGCGTTGGAGCGGTCGCCGAGCTTGTCCTTGAGGCGCTGGATGCGGAAGCCGTTGCGCGTGCCGTCGGGGAGGACGCGGGGAAGCAGGAAGCACGTGAGCCCCGCCGGCGCCTGCGCGAGCACGAGGAAGACATCGCACATCGGCGCAGAGCAGAACCACTTGTGCCCGTCGAGCACGTACTCGTCGCCGCCGACGGGCCGTGCCGTGGAGACGTTGGCGCGCACGTCCGAGCCGCCCTGGCGCTCGGTCATCGCCATGCCGCACAGCGCCCCGCGCTTGCCGGCGGCAGGACGGAGGCCGAAGTCGTAGTGGCTCGACGTGAGCAGTGGCTCCCATTCGGCGGCAAGCGCAGGCGCTGCCACGCGCAGGGCCGGCACCGCGGCGTGCGTCATCGAGATCGGGCATTCGTGCCCGGCCTCCACCTGACCGGCGAGCATGAAGAGCGCCGCCCGGGCAACGTGAGCGCCCTCGCGCGGCTCGGTCCACGACAAGGCCTGCAGCCCGTGGCCGACGGAGAGCCGCATCAGCTCATGCCAGGCCGGATGGAACTCCACCTCGTCGATCCGCTCGCCGAACCGGTCGTGCGAGCGCAGCTGGGGCGGATGCTCGTTCGCGAGCCTCCCCCACTCGAGCGGCTCGCCGGTCAGAAGCGACCCGAACGCCGAGCAGCGCTCGGCTGCCCAGCCCGCACCCTCGCGCTCCAGCGCCTCCGCCAGCGGACGATTCGAGGCGAAGAGATCGTGACCGCGGAGCGGCGGCGGTTGATTCGCGGCCCCCAGGGAGGACACGGTTGCCATGCCCAGACGATACGCCTCGATTGCAGCGCCCCCGCGGCTAGTAGACCGTCGGGGCCTGATCGGGCGGGGGCGGATCGGGCACCTGCTCCTGCCAGGCGACGGCGAACGCGAGCCCGTCGCTCGACAGCGCGCCCGGGAAGGCGTCGGCGACGGTCACGACGTCCATGAAGCGGCCGCCGTCAAACCGGTTCGAGCCGGAGCCTTGGAGCGAGACCGCGGTCGCCGCCCACGCCGAATCGGCGATCGAGCCGACGTGACCGTTGCCGGTGGCGACGGCGCCGGAGAAGGGGACCGTGCCGAAGTTTGCAAGCGGAAGCGGCCGGCAGCCGAAGTTACTGCACGTCGAGGGCGCCTCGGCGATCCACTCGGCCGAGCTGAGATCGGGCGCGGCCATCGTGAGCTTCTTCGTGAACAGCTTCTTGCGAGTCGTGTTCATGATCCGGATCGAGACGGTGCTCCCCGTGGCGGAAACCGAGGCGGAGAACGCATCGCCGGGCTTCACCGCGAGCTTCACCGTCACGGGAGCCGCGGGAACGAGCTCGTACCAGACCGAGTACACGGGCGTGCCGAAGCCCGTACAGTCGACCGCCGTGCCGGTCTGCTCGAGCGCCTGCGCACCGTCGGCGAAGCCGCCGAGCCCGAGCCAGAACGCGGAGTACGCCGGGCTCCCGGGCGTGCACGTCGCAGCCGGCTGGATCCACGAGCCGGAGACGTTCGTGAACGTCGTCGGCACTGCGCCGGTCGCCGGGTCACCGGCTGTGACCGCATACCCCGCCCAGTTGGCGCTCGTATTGCTTGCCGGATCGAAGCGCACCGTCGGGCTCGTGGTGGCCCTCGCGCTGCCGGCACCGAGTGCGAGCGCGGTACCGGCAGCAGCGAGGGCGATCGTGACCCTGCGACAAGTCACGAACTGCTACGCCCGATGCCCGTGGTGCGGAGGGCCGGAGGGCGGGGTTCCGTTCACGAAGTCCGTGAACCTCTGGGTCAGCGTGGCAATCCTCGCGTCGGCCTGCGCCCGGGTGACCTTGCCCGCGGTGACGGCCACGTTGATCTCGGTCGTCTCGTGCGCGACGAGCGCGGTGATCAGGTCGGCGACGGTCTTGCCGCTCGTGGCTGCAGCGACCTGGGCGAGCGTCTTGCCCGACTGGAGGTCAGTGCCGAGCGCAGAGCTCGTGACGCCGAGATAGGTCGCGGCGGCGGCGAGATCGTCCGACGGGCCGTGACCGGGACCGCCCGGACCGCCGGGACCGCCCGGACCGCCGCGGCCGGTGAACGTGCCCGCGACGAACGCGGTGAACCGCGCGGTCAGACCGGCGATCCTCGTCGTCGCCTCGGCTTGCGTCAGCGTGCCCGCGGTGACGGCCGCATTGATCTCGGCGGTCTCGTGTGTGACGAGCGCGGCGACGAGGCCGGCGGTCGACTTGCCGCCCACGCCACTCGCGACTTGCGCAAGCGTCTGGCCGGACTGGAGGTCGGTGACGAGCGCGGAGGTCGTGACGCCGAGATACGTCGCGGCGGCGTCGAGATCGTCATTGGGGCCGCCTCGACCGGGGCCGCCCAGATGGGAGAACCCGCCCGCGTGGCCGGGCGCGTACCCGGCGTGGGCAATGCCGCGCAGGGCGGTGCCGTTCTTGATCTTGCCGTGTCCTGTGGTGGCGCCGGCTGCGATGCCGGCTCCGGCGAGCGCCAGAGCGCCGCCGGCCGTGACCATGATTTTCAGTTTGTGTGTCATGCCCGGACCATCGCGTCGCCGCCTAAGAACGCGGTGTGACGAACCTAAGAATCGGGCGTGGGCTTGACGCGACGGGCGAGCTCGTCCTCGACCGCGGCGATGTCGACGCCTGCGACCGCGAGCAGGACGTAGAGATGGAAGATGAGGTCGGCGGCTTCCTCGGCGAGCCGGCCGTCGTCCGTGACGGCGGAGAGCGCCGCCTCGAGCGCCTCTTCACCGACCTTCTGCGCGGCCCGTGCGACGCCGGCGTCGGCGAGCGACGCAACGTATGAGCCCTCCGGACGGTCGCGCACGCGCTCGACGACCGTGCGCCAGAGCGCAGGCGCGAAGCACGACGTCGAGCCGGTATGGCACGCGGGCCCCGCGGGGCGCACCCGCACGAGCAGTGCGTCGCCGTCGCAGTCGTCGCGGATCTCCTCGACCGCGAGCACGTTGCCGGACGTCTCTCCCTTGCGCCAGAGCTGCTCGCGCGAGCGGCTCCAGAACCACGCCTCGCCGGTCTCGCGCGTCAGCCGCAGCGCTTCGTCGTCCATCCACGCAAGCATGAGCACGCGTCCGTCGCGCGCGTCCTGCACGATCGCCGCACGGAGCTCACGCTGCATCGCGGAGATTCACCCCCAGGTCGCGCAGCTCGTCGCGCAGCGTCACGAGCCGCGCCGGCCGCTCGTGCAAGATCGATGCGAGCAGGGCCGCCTGCGACACCTCGAGCGCGGCTGCGATGTGCTGCGCGTTTCCCGCGCCCCCGGATGCGATGACGGGAAGCGATACCGCGTCGCGGAGCCGCGCGAGCAGTTCGAGGTCGTAGCCGTTCTGCGTGCCGTCGCGATCGATCGACGTCACGAGCAGCTCACCCGCGCCGCGCTGCTCACACTCACGCGCCCACTCGACGGTGTCGCGGACCGCGTCGCGGGTGGCTGCGTGCGAGCGGACGCGTCCATCCTCGGTGTCGATCGCGACGACGACCGCCTGGCTGCCCAGCACGCGTGCGAGCTCTTCGATGAGCTCGGGTCGTGCGAGCGCCGCCGAGTTGACGCTGATCTTGTCTGCGCCCGCCTCGAGTACCGCGGTCGCATCGTCGAGCGTGCGGATGCCGCCGCCGAAGGTGAACGGGATCGTCACCTGCTCTGCGACCCGCGCCGCGACGTCCACAGCCGAGAGACCTGCGTCGACCGTTGCCGAGATGTCGAGGAACACGAGCTCGTCCGCGCCCGCGTCGGAGTACGCGGCGCCGAGCTCCACCGGATCGCCGACGTCGCGCAGGCCCTGGAACTTGATGCCCTTCACCACCCGGCCGGCCGCCACGTCGAGACACGGGATCAGGCGCGGGAGAGGCATCGCTCCAGAAAGCGCGCGCCCGCGGCACCGCTCTTCTCGGGGTGGAATTGCACGCCGGTGAACGAGCCATGCTCGACGATCGCGGAGACGCCTTCGCTTGTGGCGACCGTCGCCTCCGTCTCGGCGGCGTACGAATGCGCGAACCAGAACGCCTCGCCACCCCGGCGCAGCCCCACATCAGACACTCCCGTGGGCTCAGACCTGAACAATGATTGTCTCAACAGGTCTGAGCCCACGGGTTCGATGATTGCCCAGCCGATACGCGGCACGCGCTCGCTGTGCAGGCGCACCGCGCGGCCGGGCACGAGCCCGAGCCCGGGCACGCCGCCGTCCTCCTCGCTCTCGTCGAGGGCAAGCTGGAGCCCGAGGCAGATGCCGAGGATCGGCTTGCCGGCGGCGTGGCGCTCGCGCAGGACGACGTCGGTGCCCCGTTCCTTCAGGCCCTCCATCGCCGAGCGGGCGGAGCCGACTCCCGGGAGGATCGCGAGATCGGCGCCCTCGACGTCGTCGACGAGCTCCGCGCCGAGACGCGCGAGCGCGAGCTCGACCGAGCGCACGTTGCCCGCGCCGTACCGGCAGATCGCGACCGTGTGCCCCGTCACTACAGGATCCCCTTCGTGGAGGGGACGAGCGAGCCCTCGGGACGGACCGCCGCGCGCAGCGCGCGCCCGACCGCTTTGAACGCGGCCTCGGCGACGTGGTGCGGATCGTCGCCCGTCGCTTCGACGTGGATGCACATGCGTCCGCTGTCGGCGAGGCTCTGCAGCATGTGCGTCGCGAGGCCCGGGTCGAGCTGGAGATCGATCACCGACGCACGGCGACCGCCGAGATCCACGGCGGCACGTGCGAGCGCGTCGTCCATCGGCACGACCGCATCGCCGTAGCGCGCGATCCCACGCCGGTCGCCGAGTGCGCGGTCGAGCGCCTCGCCGAACGCGATCGCCGCATCCTCTGCGGTGTGGTGCGGTCCCGTCTCGAGGTCGCCCGTGCCTTCGAGGATCAGGTCGAGGCCGCCGTGGAACGCGAGCTGCTCGAGGAAGTGGTCGTAGAGGCCTGCGCCGGTCGCGACGCGCACGCGGCTCTGCCCGTCGAGACCGAGACGGACGCGCAGTTGAGTCTCGGCCGTCGCACGGAGGTGCCGTGTTCTGCGACCCTGCGGCGCCTGCTCGCCGGCGAAGGCTGCGAGCAACAGATCGTCGTCCTCGCGGTCGTGCACGGTGATGCGGACGCCGTTCTCGTAGCCGCGCACGACGCAGCCGCGGGCGAGCAGCCGGTCGGCGAGCTCGCGCGGATCGTCGGCCGGGACGAACAGGAAGCTGCCGTACGACGGGAGCGGCGCGTAGCCGAGCGACCGCAGCTCTGCAGCGAGCCGGTCGCGCTCCTCGATGGTCGGGGCGAGATCGGGAGGCGATGCGAGGGCTGCGAGCGCGAGCGCCGCGGAGAGCGACGACACGGGTGCGGGCGCCTGGCGCGTGTTGAGCTCGGCCGCCGTCTCGACCGACGCGAGCGCGTAGCCGACACGCGCGCCGGCGAGCGCGAACGCCTTCGAGAACGTGCGCAGGACGATGACGCCGTCGTCGATCAGCCCGACCGCACCGTCGGCGCCGCTGTACTCCCAGTAGGCCTCGTCGACGACGAGCGGCCGCGGGCTCGGCAGAGGATCGAGCGCACCTGTCGGATTGTTCGGGCGGCAGCAGAACGTCAGCACCGGATCGTCCTCGCCGACGCTCGCGCCCGTGAGCTCCGCGGCGACGCGATAGAGCGAGTACGTCGGCTCGTCGGCGACTGACACCACGTCACCGGGGCCGGCGAACGCGCGCGCGACGAGCAGGATCAGATCGTCGGCGCCCGCGCCGAGCACGACGTTCTCGGGCGCGACGCCCGCGTACTCGGCGATCGCGTCGGTGAGGACGGGATACAGCGCGCGTGGATACTCGTTCACCGTCGCGAGTGCCGCGGCGACGGTTGCGGGCCGCGAGCTCGGCAGGGGCAGCGGCGGCACGTTGCCGTCGAAGCGCACGAGCTCGACGGGATCGATTCCGGCGCGCCGCGCGAGGTCGAGCGTCGTCGGCGCCCAGCGGTACGGCTGGAACGTCGCGCCGAGCGCTTTCATCCCCGGGCCCGTCATCGCTGCACCGCCGCGGCGTGCGCGCTCATGCCCTCGACGGCGGCAAGCGCCTCGACGGTCGGGCGCACACGGTCGAGCCCTGCGGGCGTGAGGCGTTGCACGGTCACGGGCTTCAGGAACGTCTCGAGTCCGAGGCCGCCGACCGAGCGTGCCCAGCCGCCTGTCGGCAGGACGTGATTGCCACCGGTCGCATAGTCGCCGCTCGCGACGGGCGAGCTCGAGCCGACGAATACCGCACCCGCGTTCCGAAGGCGCGGTGCAAGCGCCTCCGCGTCGCCAAGCAGCACGACGTGCTCGGGTGCGATGCGCTCGACCTCGACGAGCGCGGCTTCGAGATCCTCGCCGTCGACAGTTCTGCAGACGGCGTCGTGACCGTGTTCCGCCTGTGCCGCGAGCTCGAGCTCCGCGAGGCGCGGGTCA
>DATEXK010000142.1:0-3119 GCA_035257065.1 Gaiellaceae bacterium
GTGGATCAGCTTCTGGACGTCGAAGAAGCGGCCGTCCTTCGACGGCGCACGCACCTTCATCCACTCGGGGCGGCGTGGGCGCTCTGCGACCGGAAGCGAGGTCTCCATACCGTTACGGAGTCTAGTTTGCGGTGACTCGTCCCCGGTCGCTACGCTAAGCGGACTGACCCGTCCGCTTAGAATTGGAGTCCGATCCAAATGAGTCGCCACTCGACGAACCCCTGGGTAGTCCTCGTCCTCATCTGCTTTGCGCAGTTCATGGTCGTGCTCGACGCGACCGTCGTGAACGTCGCGCTCCCCTCGATTCAGAAAGACCTCGGGATGACCGAGGCGAACCTCCAGTGGGTCGTCAACGCGTACACGCTCGTCTTCGGCGGCTTCCTGCTGCTCGGCGGTCGTGCCGGCGATCTGCTCGGGCGGAAGCGCCTTTTCCTCGGCGGCGTGATCGTCTTCACGGCGGCCTCGCTCCTGGACGGCCTCTCGACGAGCTCCGGGATGCTGATCGGCGCACGGGCGCTCCAGGGCCTCGGCGCGGCATTCATCTCGCCGGCTGCGCTCGCGATCATCTCGACCACGTTCAAGGAAGGCTCCGACCGCGCGAAGGCGCTCGGCGTCTGGGCAGCGATCGCGATCGGCGGCAGCGCTGTGGGCCTCGTGCTCGGTGGCGCGCTCACCCAGGCGTTCTCGTGGCCGTGGATCTTCTTCATCAACGTCCCGGTCGGCGTCGCGGTGTTCTTCTTCTCGCTGCGGATCGTGCCGGAGTCGAAGGACGAGACGGCTCACCGCAGCTTCGACGTCCCCGGTGCGATCACCGTGACCGGCGGCTTGATGGCGCTCGTCTACGCAATCGTCCAGACGGAGCAGAAGGGCTGGGGCTCCGTGACGACGATCGTCACATTCCTGATCGCGGTGGCGCTGCTCGTCGGCTTCGTGTTGATCGAGCTCCGCGCAAAGGCGCCGCTCGTGCGGCTCTCGATCTTCAGAGTTCGGTCGCTCAGCGCGGCGAATGTCACGATGTTCCTCGTCGGCTCGGGGCTCTTCGCGATGTTCTTTTTCAACTCGCTCTACATTCAGCGCGTGCTCGGCTACGGGCCGTTGAAGGCCGGTCTCGCGTTCCTGCCGTTCACCGCCGGGATCATGGTCTCGGCCGGGATCGCGTCCGCCTACGGGCCGAAGATCGGCATCAGGCTCGTCGCCGCGGTCGGCATGGTCATTGCCGCAGCCGGGCTCCTGCTGATGACGCGCATCCCCGTCGACGGCACGTACCTCACGAGCGTCCTGCCGTCGCTCCTGCTCGTGTCGCTCGGCATGGGAGCCGTGTTCGTCCCGCTGACGCTCGTGGCGACCACCGGGCTCCAGGACGAAGATCAGGGCCTCGCGTCCGGTCTCTTCAACACGTCGCAGCAGATCGGCGGCGCGCTCGGGCTCGCGATCCTCTCGACGATCGCAGCCAGTCACACGAACGACAGCTCGAAGGCACAGCTCGTCCACGGCTTCCACTGGGCGTTCGCCGGCAGTTCGGTGTTCGTGCTCGGGGGACTCTTCGCGCTCGTGACGATGCTGCGTCAGCGTGACGTCGCGCGGATCGAGCAGATGTCGGAAGACGTGGTGACCGTCGCAGCATGAAACTGCGCGCCGACGCTCAGCGAAACCTCGACCGGCTGCTCGAAGCGGCCGGCGAGTGTTTCGCCGAGCAAGGCGCCGACGCGAGCATCGACGAGATCGCGAGGCGGGCCGGGGTAGGTCACGGCACGGTCTTTCGGCGCTTCGCCACGAAGGAGGCCCTGCTCGCCGCGATCCTCGCCGGCCACATGCTCGAGCTCGCGAACGACGCCGAGGCGTCGTACGCGGAGCCCGACGCGGGTGAGGCGTTCAACCGTTTCGTGCGCAGAGTGGCGGACGCCTATGCCCGCAATCGCGCGCTCGTCGACGCGATGAAGCGATGCGAGGCGACTCCGGAGGTCGACGCGCTCGTCGACGCCGTCGAGCGACTGTTGCACCGTGCGCAGGAAGCAGGCGCCGTGCGCCGCGACGTCACCGCCGAAGACGTGCTCGCGCTCATCCCGACCGCGAGCAGCTATCCCGACATCGTGCTCGACGGCCTGCGCCCGCCGCGCTAGACGGCCGCGCTCGTCTCGGTGTGCCCGCGCACGAGCTGGAGGCAGAGCAGCGCCGCGATGGAGACCGTCAGCGTGTCGTTCACGACACACCAGAAGCAGACGGCGCCGATCACGAAGAGCTGGACGCCGATCAGATAGAGGGCGAAGAGGGCGCCGCCGACCGCGAGCCCGGTCGCTGCGACCCGGCCCCATCGGCGTAGCAGCGCAAGTGCGCCGCCCATCGCCAGATAGCCGAGCAGGCCGACGAGGGCGAGCGGCAGCCCGAAGACGTGCGCGTAGCCGGAGCTCTGCACGATCGAGCAGCCGGAGGTCGGACATGAGAGCGAGCCCGCATGCGTCTCGGAGAGGATCAGGCCGCAGACTGCGATGCCGGCGCCGAGCAGCACGGCGAGGAGGCGTGCTGGGGTCAGCCGGGTCATCGTGACACCTGCTCCATCGCCTGCTGGATCGCAGGGATCGTCCCCTGCGGGTCGAGTGACCGCAGCACGATCGGGCTGAGCTGACCACCGGTCGGGCCGACCAGGATCGTCGGCGTGCTGTTGACGCCGTCCGCGCCTTGCTGCTCGACGGCCGCCGCGATCGCGGTGTCGACAACGGCCGAGTGCAAGTCGGCGTTCAATTTCGCCTTGTCGAGGCCGGGGAGCGAGTCGGCGAGCGAGGCGACGAACGCGTCGGAGAGCCAGCCGGAGTTCTCGACGCCCTGGTTCGCGAAGAGCAGCGCCTGCGCCTCGAAGAGCCGGTGCTGCTCTCCGGCCGCAAGAAGCGCGCGCAAGCCGCGCTCCGAATCGGGGCCGACGAAGCTCAGACCGCGAAACTCGGCTCGCAGCGTGCCGGGTCGGACGTAGCGCCTGACGATCGCCGGCAGCGCCTGCCGATCCCACTCGGCGCAGTAGGGGCACTGTGGGTCGACGTAGATGGCGAGCGTCAGCGGCGCGTCGGGCCGGCCGAGCGCCGTTCCCTTCTGCGGGATGCCGCTGAAGAGTGCGGCGGCGGCAGCGG
>DATEXK010000143.1:0-2364 GCA_035257065.1 Gaiellaceae bacterium
GGCTGCCGTCACGTCCTTCCCGGCGATCTCGATACGTCCCGCCGTGGGCTCGATGAGCCGGATGAGCGTGCGCACGAGGGTCGACTTTCCGGAGCCCGAGAGGCCCATCACGACGAAGACCTCGCGCGGCCAGACCTCGAACGAGACGTTGCGCACCGCGGCGACGCAGCCGTGCTTCTCGCGCAGCTCGGCGCGAGGGAGATCGGCGTCGGGCGTGCCCATCACCCGGTCGGCGTGGCGCCCGAAGATCTTCCAGACTTCCTCGACGCGGATCAGCGGGTCGCCGCTGCGGTCGATCTCGTGCCCGAGGGCAGCGGACGTGTCGGCCACCGCTGTCACCGCACCACCGTACCCCTGTAATCCCCGCGCGCCAAGCCTCTAGAAGAGCCCCACCGTCGTGCCGTCCTCGTCGATGTCGACGTTGAAGGCGGCTGGACTGGAGCCGTAACCGGGCATCGTCTGCATGTCGCCGCAGAGGGCCACGATCCAGCCGGCGCCCGTGTAGGCGCGGAGATCGCGGACGGTCACCGTGAAGCCGGTCGGAGCGTTCATCAGGGCGGCATCGTGGGAGAGCGAGAGGTGGGTCTTCGCCATGCAGATCGGCAGGCGTTCGGTCTCCGTTCCTTCCCACTGCGCGATCTTGTCCTTTGCCGTCTTGAGGAGATAGATGCCGTCCGCGCCGTAGACACGCTTCGCGATCGACTCGATCTTGTCGGCGATCGGCGCTTCCAGCGGGTAGATGAAGTCGAAGGTCGACGGGGCCTCGGCGGCCGCAACCACAGCCTCGGCAAGGGCGGCTCCGCCGGCTCCGCCCTCCGAGTAGCCCTCATTGAGCTCAGCCGCGAACGCGCCGTGCTCGAGCGCGAGCTCGCGGAGGCGCTCGACCTCCTCGTCGGTGTCGCCCGGGAAGCGGTTGACTGCGACGACCGGGTTGACGCCGAACTCGCGCACGATGCCGAGATGGCGCGCGAGGTTCGGGATGCCCGCCTCCATCGCCTCGATGCCGCCGTCGGGGTCGCCGCCGTGGTGCTTGAGCGCCTTGACGGTCGCGACGAGGACAGTCGCACTCGGCCGCAGGCCGCCCGCGCGGCAGACGATGTCGAAGAACTTCTCCATCCCCATGTCGGAACCGAAGCCGCTCTCGGTGATGACGTAGTCGCCGAGCTTCAGCGCGACGCGGTCGGCGACGAGGGAGTTGTTGCCGTGCGCAATGTTCGCGAACGGCCCACAGTGGACGAGTGCCGGCTGGCCCTCGAGCGTCTGGACGAGATTCGGCTTGAGCGTGTCCTTGAGCAGCACGGTCATCGCGCCCGCGGCCCTGAGCTGTTCGGCGGTCACCGGCTCGCCCTCGAACGTGCGGGCAACCGTGATCGCGCCGAGCCGCCGCCGCAAATCCTGGAGATCGGACGCGACCGCGACGATTGCCATCACCTCGGATGCAGCCGTGATGTCGAAGCCGGTCTGGCGCACGTAGCCGTTCGCCCGGCCGCCGAGCCCGACCGCGACGTCGCGCAGCGCTCGGTCGTTGATGTCGAGGCAGCGGCGCCAGCTGATCGAGAGCGCGTCGATGCCGAGCTTGTTCCCGTGCAGGATGCTTGCCTCGAGCATCGCCGCGAGGAGGTTGTTCGCCGCGCCGATCGCATGGATGTCGCCCGTGAAGTGGAGGTTCATGTCCTCCATCGGGACGACCTGTGTGTAGCCGGCGCCCGCGGCGCCTCCCTTGATCCCGAAGACAGGCCCAAGCGACGCCTCGCGCAGGCAGAGCACCGGGCTCTTGCCGATGTATCCGAGCCCTTGCGTGAGCGACACCGCCGTCGTCGTCTTGCCCTCGCCGGCCTTCGTCGGCGTGATCGCGGTGACGTTGATCAGCTTCCCGTCCGCCTTGCCTGCGAGCCGCTTGAGCACGCCGAGGTCGATCTTCGCCTTGTAGCGCCCGTACGGCTCGTACTCCTCCGGGAGGAGGCCCGCTGCCTCGGCGATCTGGCTGATCGGCCGGAGCTCCGCCTCTTGGGCGATCTCGAGCGAAGACGGCATCTTGGTCGCCACAGGGTTAATCCTTTCGCTGATCGACGTCGCGAATATGACTAGTATATGTGAGTGCCTCGCACGATCCAACCCGTCTCGCTGGCCGACAAGGCATACCAGGCGATCCGCGAGCTCATCGTTTCACTCGAGCTCGCGCCGGGGGCCGTGATCGACGAGCCGGAGCTGATGGAACGGCTCGGAATCGGGCGTACGCCGGTGCGGGAGGGGCTCCGCCGCCTCGCTCACGAGCGGCTCGTCGAGGTCTACCCGCGCCGCGGCATGTTCGTCACCGGGGTCGACGTCCGCGAGCTTGCGCGCCTCTCGGAGGTGCGGGCCGTG
>DATEXK010000144.1:0-17400 GCA_035257065.1 Gaiellaceae bacterium
TCCGGCGGCCCCCTGCTCGACACGACCGGCCGTATCGTCGGGATGGACGTCGCAGCCTCGGCGAGCGGGGGCTTCCAGATGGTCGAGACGAGCGACGCCTACGCGATTCCGATCGGCAAGGCGCTGACGATCGCGAAGCAGGTCGAGAGCGGGACGTCGTCCGCGACGGTCCACGTCGGCGCCACCGCATTCCTCGGAGTGCAGGTCGAGTCGGCGGCCTCGGGCGGCTATCCCGGCGACGGCTACGGCTCGACGACCGCGGGCGCGCTGCTCGCCGGCGTGATCCCGGGTGGGCCGGCGTCATCGGCCGGGCTCGTCCCCGGCGACGTCATCACCGCGATCAACGGGCGACCGATCTCCTCGCCCACCGTCATCTCGTCGATCGTCCTGAAGCTGAAGCCCGGGGTGAAGGTGACCATCACCTACAGCGACCAGACCGGCGTGAGCCAGTCGGTGCCCGTCACGCTCGGCAGCGGCCCGCCGCAGTAGACGCCCGACAGTTGGAGACTCGAACCCCTGGGTCAGACCCGGGTCTGACCCAGGGTTCATTCCTGCTCGGTCGACGGGGCGGTTACAGGGATCGCGGCGTTGGGAAGACGTGACACTTGCGTGACGGGGTCTGACCCGGGTCTGTCCCCCGGGCTTACTCGGACAGGGCTGCAAGCGCCGCGTCGTGGAGTGCGACGCGGTAGCGCCAGAACCCGCGATTCTCTGCGAGGAGGCGCTCGCGCAGCGCGCCGGCGAGCTCCTCGAGCGTGCCCCAGCGCGCGTCGGCGATCTCCTCGGTGTCGGCCGGCTCGAGCTCCGTGTCCCCCGTCTCCGCGAGGAAGACATGAGTCTGCCACCGCAACGTCCGTCCGGCGTTGTGGAACGTCGCGTCGGACACGACGAGGTAGCGGCGGAGCTCGACGTGCAGTCCTGTCTCCTCGAGCGCCTCGCGCACCGCGCCGGCGATGAAATCCTCACCCGGCTTGATGCCGCCGCCGGGCGGCCGCCACACGTCGACGGCGAACTGCGGCTTGCGGATGAGCGCGATGCGCCGCGCTGGATCGAGGATGAACAGCGTCACGTCGTGCGTGCGCGCCGGGTTGTGCGTCGCGATCCGCCACTCGACGTCGCTGATCTCGCCCTCCCAGGGAAGCACCGCCGGCGTGCCCAGGGCATCGCGGACCCGCGCCAGAACCGCCTCGTCGACGTGCATCAGAGACGGCGGAGCAAATCGAGGAACTCGTCCGTGCTCTCGACGACGATGTCCGCGTATTCGCGCAGCACGTCCGGCGACTCCTTCGACACGACCGCGACCCGCACGGCGCCCTCCATGCCGTCCACTGCTCGGAACGCGTCGATGTCCGTCGTGTCGTCGCCTGCGACGAGTGCGCGCTTCAGCCCTGCACCGTCGAGCAGGTGGCGCACGGCCGTTCCCTTGTTCGAGCCGATCGGCGGAAGCACCTCGAGCACCTTACGGCCGAAACGCGCGACGAGACCTTCGTCGGTCGCGCGCGCTGCAATCGCCTCGAGCTCTCGCACCGCCGCTCGCTCGTCTGCGGCGTCGCGGAAGTGGAACGAGATCGTCAGCCCCTTCAGCTCGGTGTGCTGCTCCGCCCACGCGACGCTGGAGGCGAAGTCGCGAATCCGCTGCCGCCACCGCTCCGCCTCTGGGTTGAGCTCGAGCCCGTGCGAGCCGACGTACACGATGCCTTCGACGCCCACTCGCGCACGCACGTCATCGCCTGCACGCCCGCTCACCACGCCGACGAGTGCGTAGCGCGCCACGAGCCGTTCCAGCTCTGCCCGCGTCTTCGCAGGCGGATACGCGTCCTCGGGCCGGGACACGATCGGCGCGAGCACTCCGTCGAAGTCGAGGAAGATGCCCGCCTCCGTAGGTGCGGACGTGAGGCGAGCGAGTAGCGTGTCGGTCGCCACTGACTTAGAGGCTTGATGCGGATTGGCCGCACGCACGGATGGTGTGCCGGACGCGGCGCGCTTCGCCCGCCTCCGCCTTGGACGTAGTGACCGCTATGCCCGGCGCCGGATGCGAACGAACCGCCTGGTCTGGCCCATCCCCGCACGCACGTCGAATCCACATCTAGCCTCTAGCATAGGCCTGTGCCCGTGCGGCTGATCCTCATCGGACTGACCGCGGGATTCTTCAGCGCGCTCTTCGGCGTCGGCGGCGGCATCGTGATCGTCCCGCTCCTTCTGCTCGCAGGCGCTTGGGAGATGCGCTCGGCGACGGCGACCTCGCTCGCCGCCATCGGCATCACGGCGACGGCCGGCGTGATCACGTACGTCGTGCACGGCCAGGTGCAGCCCGCGTACGCAGCGCTCGTCGGCGTCCCTGCCGCCCTCGGCGCGCTCGGTGGCACGGCGCTCCAGCAGCGGCTGCCCGTGCGCACGCTCGCGTTTCTCTTTGCCGCGCTGCTCGCCGCGATCGGCGTCCGGATGCTACTCCAGTGACGTCCTACTTCCTCGCCGCGGCGCTCGGCATGGTCGCAGGGGTGCTGTCCGGGCTCTTCGGTGTCGGCGGTGGCATCCTCTTCGTCCCGATCCTGACCTGGATCGGCCTGACGCAACTGCACGCCGAGGCCTCGTCGCTGCTCGCGATCATCCCCACCGTGCTCGTCGGCGTCTGGCGGCAGCAGCGGTACGGGAACGTGCGCTGGCGGGCAGCGGCCGTGCTCGGGGTGGCGTCGATCGCGGCGACCGTCGGCGGCGCCCAGCTGGCGGTCTCGCTGCCGGAGGCCACGCTGCGCAAGCTGTTCGCCGTGCTGCTCCTCTGCGTCGCCGGGCAAATCGCCTGGCGCGCCCGCCGCCAGCAGCCATAATCCCGGCATGGCCGACCTCGACGACCTCTGGATCCCGCTCGTCGACGAGCCGCTCGGCGCGATCATCGAACAGATCCAGCGTGAGAACCCGGAGATCGCGACGCTGATCGAGTCGCCGCACCGGATTCTCGCGTTCCGCACGTTTGCGTACATCCGCTGCGGGCTGCTCCTCGGCCAGCTGCTCTTCGACAACGACGTTCCCGCCTATGACGGCTCCGAGAGCTGGATCGAGGCGCTGCTTCGCGATCCGGCCCATCACGACGCGCTGACGCGTGAGGTTCGAGCGGTGGCCGAGGAGATCGCCGCCGACCCGAAGTACTCCGACGAGGGCCCGCTCGGCCCGGACGACGCGGCGCGCGAGCGCTTCCGCGCCTTTGCCCGCGAGCAGCTCGGCTCGTCGAACCCCTAACGCCCGCCCGGCGACGAGGCCGAAATCCCGCCGCCGTCGCGCGCGTTGCCGATAATGGAGGCCGGTGCGACTCACTCCGCTGATCCGCCTCCCGGCCGCCGCGTGCGCGCTCGTGCTCGTCCTCGCGGTCGGTGCGTCGGAAAGCTCGGCCGACCGGTCGGCCGGTGCGACGGCTCGCGCGTGGGGGGTCAACGTGATCGTCCCCGGGCAACTCGCAACCGGTAGCCGCGTCCTCGCTGCGCCCGACGACGCGGTGTCGTTCGACGGCGCGTTCGCGTACCCGGCCGACGGCTCGATCGTCGCTGCGACCTCCGTCACGACGAGCGTCTCCGCGTCGAGCGGCGACCAGGCGACTGCCGGCGCGTCGTCGCAGGTGACCTCGCTCTCGCTGTTCAAGGGCGAGATCACGGCCGACGCGGTCACCGGCGAGACCCACGCCCTCGCAAGCACGGCAAGTGCGTCCGGTGACACGGGCCTGACCGGGATCACGGCGCTGGTCGTGCTCGGACAGGCTGTGACTCCGACGGCGAACGAGCAGATCCCGCTCGCCGACTGGGGCTACGCGATCGCGCTCGAGCAGAAGAGCCAGCGCGTCGACTCGCCGACTCCCGGCTACCACGACTTCGTCACGGCGCTCGACGTGTTCCTCACGGCCGACCACGGCGGCCTGTCTGCGGGAAGCGAGCTGCAGATCGGCTATGCGGAGGCCAATGCGCAGGCGAGCGAGCCTGCGCCGCTCCCCGTCGCCCCGTCGGAGCCGACGATCGGTACGGGCGGCCAGGGCGCCGCGCCCGGCGAGAAGAAGAACGGCTTGCTGCCGGTGCTCTCGAAGCCACCGGATGCGACGCCGAAGCTGTCTGCCGGTAGGTACGTGTTCCCGGTCTACGGCAACTCGTCGTTCATCGACACGTTCGGGGCGCTTCGCGGCGACGTCTCAGGCGGCTGGCATCACGGCGACGACATCTTCGCCGCGCTCGGCGCGCCTCTCCTTGCGATCGCGCACGGGACCGTGTTCTCGGTCGGGTGGAACCGCGTCGGCGGGTGGCGTCTCTGGTTGCGCGACGACGAAGGCAACGAGTTCTACTACGCCCATCTCTCGGCGTACTCGCCGCTCGCGGTCAACGGCGCGATCGTGCAGGCCGGCGACGTCCTCGGCTTCGTCGGCAACACGGGCGACGCTCAAGGAACCCCGTACCATCTTCACTTCGAGGTGCACCCGGTCGGTCTGCTCGGGCTCGGCTACGACGGCGCCGTCGACCCGACGAGCTACCTCGTGAGCTGGGAGCACCTGAAAG
Source organism: Gaiellaceae bacterium (assembly GCA_035257065.1). GTDB lineage: Bacteria > Actinomycetota > Thermoleophilia > Gaiellales > Gaiellaceae > Palsa-739. The sequence continues at coordinate 4,530 of DATEXK010000144.1, forward strand.
ACGTTCGTTTCGATGCCGTTTCCGGCTGGACGCCGGTGGTACACCCCGGGAACGCGCCAAAGGCGGGCGCGCTCCTGCTTCAGTCGTCGGACATCTCGAGCGCGAGCGGGCTCGACCCGGAGTCGATCGACCGCGCGCTGTCCTCGAAGGCGACGGAGGGTGAGGGAGGGCTGCTGCTCCCGCAGGCGCAGCAACCCTCCACGAAGCCGGTGGTCGGGCCTTCCGGCTAGCCGGCCGAGCCGTTGCCGGCGCCGCCCTGATACGTGAAGTCGTCGCCACCGCCGAGGATGAGGTCGGAGAGCCACTTCCTCGTCTGGGGGCCGCTGAACGGGTTGAACAGAACCCCGAGCAGGATGCCGAGGAAGAGCAGGCCGCCGTTGCGGCTCGTGTGCGGTTCCTTCCCCTGCACGCGATCGGCCGCCTTGCGGAGCTCTGCGATCGTCGAACGCAGCTCGGTCTGAATGTCCTTGTCGGTCGCCACACGGGTTGCGACACCGGTGACACCGCGGTTGCCCGTCAACTCGTTGTAGATCGAACGTGCCGATTCGTACGCACTTCGCACGTTGTCGCGCAGCTCGGCGTCATGCAGCGCGCGATCCACATACGGTCTGACGGTGCCGGCCGCGTCCGAGACCTTGTCCTTCGTCTTGGCCATGTCGGCGGATCCTTTCGGTTGCTTGTGAGAGGTATCTTCCCCCTCGCCGTGGTCGGGAAACGGACCCTACCGATCATCCTCGCGATCGTCCTGCCCCTCGGTCTCGTGGCCTGCGGCGGAGCGTCGAAGAACGCCAAATCGGCCGGTCAGTCCGTCGTCAAGGGTCTCGGCTTCCAGTTCGCGGCGCCGGCCGGGTGGACGACGACGACCACGGGCGCCGCCACGGAGGCCCGCCCTGCCGCCGGCACCTCACTCGTCTCGGCGACGGCGTTTGCCCTGCTGAAGCCGTACAGCCCCTCACTGTTCGCCCGCGTCGCGAAGGAGCTCGATCGCGTTGCCGCGAAGCTTGCTGCCCAGTCGCGCTCGACGCTGGCGGAGAGCAAGACGATCACCGTCGACGGGCGGCGGATCAGGGCGTACCGGCTGACCGTCCATCCCGCGTCCGGCCAGTCCTTCGACGAGCGAATCGGGTTCGTCTTGCACGGGAAGAAGGAGTACCAGCTCTTGTGCCGCGCGCCGGTCGGCGCCGGCGATCCGGACGGCGCCTGCGCGCTGCTCTACTCGTCCTTCAAGATCGTCCCGTAGAGCTGCCCGTGTCGCGCCCCGAGCCCAGAAGTCCCGACGCCGGCGTCCAGCTCGCGCTGCGGTTGGCCTATCGGGCCGCCGGGCCTGCGCCGCTCGGCGTGGCGCTCGCCGAGTACGGCTTCTCGTGTTACTCGCAGACCGACGAGGACGGAATCCTGCTCTACCTGTTCGCGCTCGCCGGAACCACGAATCGCACCTGCGTGGAGATCTGCGCGGGCGACGGGATCGAGTGCAACACCGCGAACCTGATCCTCAACCACGGCTGGACCGGGCTGCTCGTCGACGGCGACGAGAGCAACGTCGCACGCGGAGCCGCCTTCTATGCGCAGTCGCGGCAAACCTGGGTGTATCCGCCCAGATTCGCGCACGCCTGGGTCACGCGCGACAACGTCGACCAGCTCCTCGCCGACAACGGGTTCGCCGGCGAAGTCGATCTGCTCTCGCTCGACCTCGACGGTGTCGACTACTGGATCTGGGAGGCGATCACGGAGATCACACCGCGCATCGTCGTGTTGGAGTACCAGGACATTCTGGGCCCCGAGCGTGCGTGGACCGTTCCGTACGCGGACGACTTCGACGCGTGGCGTCATTCGTCGACCGGCGGTATGCCCAACTTCGCGGGCGCCTCGCTTCGGGCGTTCGTCAAGCTGGGCAAGCGCAAGGGCTACCGCCTCGCCGGCGTCAATCGGTATGGCTTCAACGCCTTCTTCGTTCGCGACGACGTCGGCCCCGAGCTGTTCCCCGAGATCGCGGTCGAAGCCTGCTTCGGCCACCCCAAGACGCAGGCCGGCATCCGCGACCGATTCCCTCTAGTCGCGGAGCTGCCGTGGGTCGAGGTCTGAGCTTCCTGTAGCCGCTGCTGCTGCGGGCTCGCTCAGCTGCGTTGCTCCGGCCTGCGTTTCTTCGGCCTGCGTTTCTTCGGCGCTGGGGTCGAACGCAACCTCGAGCACCTGCTCGATCGAGTCGACGAGGATGAACTCCAGCTCTCGCTTCGTCTCCGCCGGAAGGTCTTCGAGGTCGCTCTCGTTCTCGCGCGGCAGCACGACGCGCTTCAGGCCTGCGCGTTGGGCGGCCAACACCTTCTCGCGCAGGCCGCCGATCGCGAGCACCTGCCCCGTCAAGGTCAACTCGCCCGTCATGCCGATCTCGTCGGACACGGGTGTGCCGCGGACGAGCGATGCGATCGCGGTCGCCATCGTCACGCCTGCCGACGGCCCGTCCTTCGGCACCGCGCCGGCGGGAACGTGGATGTGGATGTCGTGCTCGGAGAACCAGGTCGGCGGGACGCCCAGCTCCGCCGTGTGCGAGCGCACCCACGACAGCGCGGCCTGCGCCGACTCCTGCATCACCTCGCCGAGCTGCCCCGTGATCGTCAGGAGCCCCTTGCCCGCGTACGCCTGTGCCTCGATGAACAGCACGTCCCCGCCGGCCACGGTGTATGCCAGGCCCGTCGCAACCCCGGGGTCGGCTGTTCGGCGGCGCACCTCGCCCGAGTAGCGCCTCGCCCCGAGCCACGTTCGCACGCGCCGCTCGTCGACGCGGATCTTTCCTTCGTATCCCTCGGCGACCTTCCGTGCGGCCTTGCGGCAGAGATCTGCGATCCGTCGCTCGAGCCCGCGCACGCCGGCCTCCCGCGTGTACTCGCGGATGACGAGGCGCAGCGCCTTGTCGGAGATCGTCGTGCGTTCGAGCGTCAGCCCATGCGCCTCGATCTGCTTCGGCACGAGATAGCGCTTCGCGATGCCGAGCTTCTCGGTCTCCGTATAGCCGGAGAGCGGGATCACGTCCATTCGGTCGAGCAAGGCGCCCGGGATCGTGTCGGTCGTGTTCGCGGTGCAGATGAACAGGACCTTTGACAGGTCGAACGGCAGGTCGAGGTAGTGATCGCGGAACGCCTTGTTCTGCTCCGGGTCGAGCACCTCGAGCATCGCCGACGCCGGATCGCCGCGGAAGTCCGCGCCCATCTTGTCGAGCTCGTCGATCAACAGCACGGGGTTCATCGACTCCGCGTCGCGGAGCGCGCGGATGATGTTGCCCGGCATCGCCCCGATGTACGTGCGCCGGTGGCCGCGTATCTCCGCCTCGTCGCGCACGCCGCCCACCGACAGTCGCGCGAACTTGCGCTCGAGCGTGCGCGCGATCGATTGGCCGAGCGACGTCTTGCCGACGCCGGGCGGGCCCACGAAACAAAGGATCTGCCCGGATGCGTCGCCGCGCAATTTGGAGACGGCGAGGAACTCGATGATCCGGTCCTTCACCTTCTCGAGGTCGAAGTGATCGGCGTCGAGCACCTCGCGCGCGTGCGGGAGGTCGATCTTGTCCTCCGTCGTTGTGTTCCACGGCAGCGTGGCGATCCAATCGAGATATGTGCGGATGACGCCGTACTCGGCCGCCGCCGCCGGCAACCGCTCGAGCCGGGAGAGCTCGCGGCGTGCGGCCTTCTCGGCTTCCTCCGGCAACTCGAGCGCGTCGATGCGGCCGCGCAGCTCCTCCAGCTCGGCCTGCTCGGGGTCGCCCTCGCCGAGCTCCGTCTGGATCGCCTTCATCTGCTGGCGCAGGAAGAACTCCCGCTGCCCCTTCTCCATCTCCGACTGCACCTGCGACTGGATCTTCGTGCCGAGCTCGAACACCTCGAGCTCGCGATTGAGGATCGCGGACACTTCGCGCAGGCGCTTTTCGACGTCGACGAGCTCGAGCAGCTTCTGCTTCTCCTCGGCCTTCAGGCGAAGCGTCGACACGACCAGCGCCGAGAGCGCGCTCGGGTCGTCGACGTTCGCGGCCGCGAGCTGAAGCTCCTCGGGCAGATACGGAACGAGCGCGATGATCCTCCCGAACAGACTCTGCACGTTGCGCGTGAGCGCCTCGAGCTCCTTCGTCGCTTCGACGTGGTCGGGCAGCTCGACGCACTCGGCGACGAGATACGGATCGTCGGCGACGTGACGCTCGATACGAATTCGCCGCAGTCCCTGCACGAGGATGCGCAGCGTCCCGTCAGGGACACGGATCATCTTGTGGACGATCGCCGCGGTGCCGACGTCGTAGAGGTCGTCCCACCCCGACGTCTCCGCCTCTGCGTCACGGACGGTGACGAGCGCGAGCAGGCGATCGGCGCCGACGACGTCGTCGATGAGCTTGATCGACCGCTCCTGTCCGATCGCAAGCGGCGTCATCGATTCGGGGAAGACCACCGTCTCCTTGAGCGGCAATACCGGTAGCGTCGCGGGCAGCTCGTGTCCGAGCGCTTCGGCGTGCTGCTGCTCTTCCGGGCTGACGACGACGAGCTCCGAGTCGGTCATCGGCCTAGCTCGATCACGATCTTCGTCTGCTCCGCGACTTGCTGGGCCAGCGGCAACACGATCCGCAGGAGCCCGCGCTCATAGGTTGCGCTTGCGTGCGTCGGGTCGACGTCCTCGCCGAGCTCGATGCGCCGTTGGAACGGGCCGTACTCGATCTCCATCTGCTGATAACGCGCGCCGGGCACGAGTGGACGCTCGCGCGTGCCCGAGACGGTGAAGGAGCGGCCCGTCACCACGAGTTGCACCGAGTCCGGATCCGCGCCCGGCAGCTCGAGCACGATGTGCAGCGCCGGCGAGTCGTCGGTTCGGAAGCAGTCGCACTGGGGCCTGTGGCCGTGGCGCAGGCCGGTGAACCCCGGCACCTGCCACAGGTCGGCGAATAGCTCCTGGATCTCCCCCTGGAGATCGTCGAGTTTCCTGCGTCGCCCGGCCATGGCTTCCCCGTTCCCGTTCTGGGCTACCGTGCAACCGCATGGTGGCACGTCTCGTGAAGGTCGTGCTGGGCTCGCTCGGGCTGGCGCTCTACACCTGGTTCGCCGCCGTCCGCAGCCTCCCGCAGGTGCGCGCCCGCAAAGCCGCCCGCCGACTCGAGTCCCGGAGTGGGCCGAGGAGCCGGAACGGAACCGGAGCGGCGCAACCCTAACGGTTTCCTTGCACCGCGAAAACGGTCCCTTGACCGGACGGCCGTATCGTCTCCTGCATGGACTACAGGAGCCGCACATGCGTCTGATCGTCGCCCTGACGGCAACACTGACCGTGTTGCTGCTCGTACTTCCCATCCATCCGTAAGACCGCGTCGCGCCGCGAGGGGAGTTCCTCCCTTCCTCCGTTCCCCTCCGGCTCGTTGCGGCAACCGCAGTAGCATCGCGTCCTATGAAGGGCGTCATCCTTGCCGGCGGCTCGGGCACACGCCTGCATCCGCTGACCCGGATCACGAACAAGCACCTGCTGCCCCTGTACGACCGGCCGATGGTGACGTACGCCGTCGAGGCGCTCGTGCGTGCGGGCATCGACGAGCTGATGCTCGTCACCGGCGGAACGCACGCCGGCGAATTCTTCCGCCTGCTCGGCAACGGCCACGAGTACGGCATCGACTTGCTCACATACGGCTACCAGGATCAGGCGGGCGGAATTGCGGAGGCGCTCGGGCTCGCCGAGCGATTTGTCGGACGCGAAAAGGTCTGCGTAATGCTTGCCGACAACATCTTCCAGCGGTCGCTCGCGCCGATCGTCGAGAACTTCGAGCACCAGGAGAAGGGAGCACGCATCGTGCTCTCGCGCGTCGAGGAGGACGAGCACCTTCGTCACCTCGGCGTCGCCGTGATGGACGGCGCCCGTGTGACGGAGATCCTGGAGAAGCCGGAGTCGCCGCCTTCGCGCTTCGCGGTCACGGGGATCTATTTCTACGACGAGCAGGTGTGGGACGTGATCCCGACGCTGAAGCCGTCGGGACGCGGGGAGCTCGAGATCACCGACGTCAACAACTGGTACGTCGGCGGGGGCCAGATGGAGGCCGACACGGTCGACGGCTTCTGGGGCGACGCGGGCGAGTCGATCGATGCGTACTACGAGGTGAACGACTTCGTACGGCGCAACGGAGTGAACGGGTGAACGTTCGCCGGTTTCCGCTGGCGGTGCATGAAGACGACCGCGGCTGGTTCACCGAGCTGATCCGCGCGAGCGCGTTGCCGAAGCCGATCAAGCAGGCGAACCTCTCGCGCTCGCGCAAGGGAGTCATTCGCGGGCTGCACTATCACGAGCGCGGCCAGGACGACCTCTTCGTCTGCCTGGCGGGGATGGTGCGAGTCGTCGTGCTCGATCGAGAGTCGGGAGAGGTCTTCACCGAGGACATCGGCGACGACAATCCCGTCGCGCTGTACGTGCCGGGTGTGCATGCGCACGGCTACGAGGCGCTGACCGACGCGCTCTTTGCGTATCTCGTCACGCACGAGTACGACCCGGCCGATCCGGACGAGCACGGCGTCCCGTGGGATGACGAGCGCGTCAGACACCTCTGGAGCACGACATCGCCGGTGCTGTCGGCACGCGACGCATCGTCGTAACCGGGGCGGGCGGCCAGCTCGGCACGGCGCTTGCCGAGGAGTTCGGGTCGGAAGACCTCGTCGCCCTGACGCGGCGAGAGTGGGACGTGACCGAGCCACCTCCGCCGCTCGGCTCGGTCGACCTCGTGCTGCACGCCGCAGCATGGACGGACGTCGACGGGGCGGAGCGAGACCCCCAGGGAGCTGCTGCAGTCAACGTCGGCGGCACGCAGCATGCGGCCGAGCTCGGCGCGCCGCTGGTCACGTTCTCGACCGACTACGTCTTCGACGGGCGAAAGCGCACGCCGTACCTCGAATCCGATGCGCCGAGCCCGCAGTCCGCGTACGGCCGCACGAAGCTGCACGCGGAGGCTGCCGCGGGCGAGGACGCGTGGATCGTCCGCACGTCCTGGCTCTTCGGCTGGACGGGTCGCAACTTCCTGCGCACGATGCTCGCGCTCGGCGCGGAGCGGGACGAAGTCTCGGTCGTCGACGACCAGCGCGGCTGTCCCACGTATGTCGGCCATCTGGCCGCCGCGACGCGCGAGCTCGTCGACCTGCCGCGCGGGGTCTGGCACGTCGCAGCCGAGGGTGACTGCACGTGGGCCGAGTTCGCCGAGGCGATCTTCGAGGAGGCCGGGCTCGACTGCCGCGTGCGCCGTATCTCGACCGCCGAGCTCGACCGCCCTGCGTCGCGTCCAGCGTACTCGGTGCTGCGCAGCGAGCGTGCCGGCGCACCGCTCTTGCCCCATTGGCGCGAAGGGCTGCGCGACTGTCTCGAGCGTTTGGCGTAATTACGCGGCGACGTGTGCGTCGACGATCGCATCGGCGATCTCGGCGTGCAGGCCGCCCTTGAAGAGGAAGTGTGTCGCGCCGGCTTCGTGCGCGTCGCTCGCTCCGGTTCCGTCGGAGCGGCCGCTGAGCACGACCACCTTCATCGCCGGCGCCTGCGCAAGCAACAGGCGCGTCGTCTCGAGCCCGCCGACACCCGGCAGAGTGAGATCGACGAGCGCGACATCGGGCTTCGTCTCGAGCGCGAGCGCGACGGCGTCAGGCCCGTTGCCGGCTGCGGCGACGACCGTTACGCGCTCGTCCGCTCCGAGCAGCGCTTTGAGCGCTTCGAGGAACATCGGCTCGTCGTCGACCAACAGCACGCGAACCGGTTGGGGTGTTCCGGTCATGCGGCGCGAGTATGACAAGAGACCTGCGCTGCCGTCGGCTACCCGCTTCTCTTCAGCTTGCCGTGTTTCTTCGCGTAGCGCTCGCCGCGCTTGAAGATCGCGAGGCCGAGCGGGATTGCGACGACGGCGATGATCAAGAGCGGCCAGACGTCCGCCCAGGCGATCCCCGCGCCCTTGACGATCGACGCACGGTCGCCGCGCAGCGCGTACGTGGCAGGAGAGATCTTCGCGATCGCCTGCATCCAGTGCGGCATCACCGACACGGGGTAGTAGACGCCGGACACGACGAGCATCATTCCCTGCATGACGAAGCCGAGCTGCGCGCCCTTCTCCGGCGAGATGAGCGGCAGCACCGACGTCATCATCCCGATCCCGATGAACGAGAACGAGGCGATGCTGATCAGCGCGAGCGCCGCCGGGAAGTTCGCGTTGGGCATGTGGATGCCGATGAACGCCGCGACGACGAAAAACAGGATCGTCGCGCGGATGAGCCCGTAGAGCACGGCGAACGCGCCCATGCCGAACAGGTGCATCGAGCGCGACAACGGCGCCATGAAGGTGTACTCGATCGTTCCCTCCCAGCGCTCCCACGCGACCGTCTCCGTCACGAACTCGAAGATGATCCCGAGGAAGGCCCAGATGACGGCGCCGACGAGCAGGCTCGTCGCGAGCCTGTTCTCCTGCGCTGCGGGCAGCTTCACGGCACGCGCGATGAACACGATCGTGAGCGTGTTCGCGATCGTCCACACCATGAACGCGAGATCCCAGAGGAAGTAGCGCTTGGTGAGATAGATGTTGCGTTCGACGATGCCGCCGAGCCCGATGAGCTCGCTCCGCACCGTCGCTCCGACTGCACTCATCCGAACACCTCCCTGATCTCGTCGTCTTCGTCTGCCTCCGCCTCGTACTCGCGTCCGGTCGCGGCGAAGAACGCCTCCTCGAGGGTCTCGACGCCGTAACGCCTCTTCACGTCGTCGACGGGCTCGAGAAACAGCAGCTTGCCGCGGTCGAGCAGCCCGACGCGGTCGGCGAGGCTCTCGGCTTCGAGCATGTCGTGCGTGCACAGCAGGATCGTTGCGTCGTGCTCGACGCGAACCGCCTTGATGAAGTCCTGCACCTCGAGCTTGGAGCGCGGGTCGAGGCCGGTGGTCGGCTCGTCCAGCAGCAGCAGCACCGGCGACGTCAGCAACGCCCGCGCCAGCGCGACCTTCTGCTGCATGCCGCGCGACAGGTTCTCCATCGACTCGCCACGCCTGTCGACGGGAAAGCCGACCCGCTCGAGGATCTCCGGAATCTTGACGCGCGTCTCAGCCGGCCCCATGCCGTAGAAGCGCGCCGCATACGAGAGGTTCTCGGCCGCGGACATCTTCTTGAAGAAGCTCGCCTCGACGGATACGCGATTGACGAGCCGCTGCACCGCCCGCGTCTCGCGGAAGGCGTCGTGGCCGAAGATCTTCGCTTCGCCGCCGTCGTTGATGAGCAGCGTCGAGAGCAGCCGGACCAGGGTCGACTTGCCCGAGCCGTTCTGGCCCAGGATCGCGACGCACTCGCCCCGCTCCATCGTGAAGCTGACGCCTTGTAGCGCCGGCATGCGCCTGCGCGCGAAGCGTCCCGCGCGCTTGTCGCGGCGTCGGAACTCCTTGCGGAGGTCGGTCACCTCGACGGCGGGGACGCCGCTGCGGACAGACGTGCCTACAGATGGTGGTACAGCGAAAGACGACATGAAGCTCCTTGTGAGACGAGAAGGGAACGGAGAACGAGTGGAAGCGCGCGCTTGGCGGCGGCCGGACCTAACGGCCGGCCGGAGTGCGCGTCTTCCTGTTCATCACGTTCGGGAGCAACATGGCTCCGGCACGATACGTGTTTAACCGGACAACGTCAAATCACGCAGCAGCCGGTGTGTCGTCGTCCGGGGCTTCGTCCGGTTGCGGCCGGTAGTCGTCGAGCCAGGCGACGATCTCCGGCTCGTGGAGCAGCAGCTCGATGACCGTGCCGCGCGGTTCCTGGTCCTCGCTCATCACGCCTCCTCGTCCTTCACGTCGTGGATCACGAACAGCGGTCCGCCGGTTTGCGACGGGAACCGCGACTGGGCGGTCAGTTGCTTGAGGTCGGGATACTCCGCGACCTCGGGCGACACGCGGATGCCCGCGACGATGTAGCGCACGGGCTCGTCCGTGTCGTTGCGGAGCTCGTGCGCTCCGTCCGGGCCGAGCGGGAAGTGCACGACCGCGCCCTCCTCCAGCTGTCGCTCGCCGGCGAACGTGCGCAGCGTCGGCCGTCCGCGGAGGACGATCAGCAGCTCCTCCGACCCGTGGTGGAAGTGGAAGATCACGAAGTTGCCCGGGCCGAGCTCGTAGAGGCTCGCGCCGAGCTGCGGCCCGCTCGGGACGAGCCGCTTCGAGGTCCCGCCGCCGCCGGACCAGTCCTCCTGCTGCTCGCCCCACGCGTCGTCCCAGATGTTCTCGTCGCTCATGCCGGGGACTCTTGCAGACAAAGAGGCCATCTTCTGTCATGTTTACGAGATGCGCGCCACCCGGCTCGTATCGCTGCTTCTCCTGCTCCAGACGCGCGGCCAGCTGACTGCCGCGGAGCTCGCCGGGCAACTCGAGATCTCCGTGCGAACCGTCCACCGCGACATGGAGTCGCTCGCAGCCGCGGGGGTGCCCGGCGGCACGGCTGAAGCTGCTCGCGGCGCTGCCCACGGAGCTTCAGGAGCGCGCGACGCGCGCCTCGCGGCTCTTCCATCTCGACACGCGCGGCTGGTTCCGGGCCGAGGACCGCGTCCCGCATCTGCCCCAGCTCTCGGCCGCGGTGTGGCGCGGCTGCCGCGTTCGGCTCCGCTATCGCGAGGGTCGCGGCGTCGTGCAGCGGACGGTCGATCCGCTCGGGCTCGTGCTCAAGGGCGGCGCCTGGTATCTCATCTCCCGCCGTGTCGTGGGGATGCGCGTGTACCGCGTCTCGCGCATCGCCGCCGTGCGGCCGCTCGACGAGCTGTTCGAGCGGCCGGCGGGGTTCGAGCTCACGGCCTTCTGGGAGGAGTGGTCGCGCGCGTTCGAGCAGAGCCGGCCGACGGTCGACGTGACCGTCCGCGTCTCCGAGGACGTGCGTCGATTCCTCCCGGGCGAGCCGCGCATCGAAGCGGACGGACGCGTCGTCGTCGCGTTCGACGATCTCGCCGAGGCGCACCGCGAGCTGCTCCGTTTCGGCGCCGACCTCGAGGTTCTCGAGCCGGCCGAGCTACGCGACCGGGTCGGCCGGACGAGCCGCGAGGTGGCCGCGTTGTACGCTCTCTAGCCCGGTTGGGGCTTGACGTCGGTCCGACACCCTCGCTATAACGTGGCCAGGCTCCGCCTTCGCGGGCGGCGCCGAGGCGATGAGGCCTGAGTGCTCCTGCGGGAGTCCTTGGGCCTTTTTTTGTGCTGTTTCCCGACCCGAGGAGTGAGGATGAGTCAGCTGACCAAGTACAAGCTCGAGTACATCTGGCTCGACGGCTACGAGCCCGTCCCGAATCTCCGCAGCAAGACGAAGATCGTGGAGTACGCGGATTTCCCGACCCTCGAGGAGCTCCCCCTGTGGGGCTTCGACGGCAGCTCGACCCGCCAGGCGGAAGGCAGCAACTCGGACTGCGTGCTGAAGCCGGTCGCAGTGTTCCCCGACCCGGCCAAGGCGAGCGGCGCGCTCGTCATGTGCGAGGTGCTCCTGCCGGACGGGACGGCGCACCCGAGCAACAGCCGCGCGACGATTCCGGACGATCCGGCCACGTGGTTCGGCTTCGAGCAGGAGTACTTCCTCTACAGGGACGGGGTGCCGCTCGGCTTCCCCCGCGAGGGCTTCCCGCCGCCGCAGGGCGAGTACTACACGGGGGTCGGCTACAAGAACGTCGGCGACACCGCGCGCGAGATCGTCGACACGCACATCGACCTGTGCCTCGCCGCCGGCATCAACCTCGAGGGCATCAACGCCGAGGTGGCCAAGGGCCAGTGGGAGTTCCAGATCTTCGGGAAGGGCTCGAAGCGGGCCGCGGACGAGATGTGGGTCGCCCGCTACCTGCTCGTGCGCCTCTGCGAGAAGTACCTGGTCGACGTGAACTTCCACCCCAAGCCGCTCGGGATGGAGTTCGACTGGAACGGCTCCGGGATGCACACGAACTTCTCGACCGAGCACATGCGCGAGGTCGGCGGCAGGGAGTACTTCGAGGCGCTGATGGCCGCGTTCGACGACCACAAGCACGACCACATTGCGGTGTACGGCCCCGACAACCACATGCGCCTGACCGGGCTCCACGAGACGCAGTCGATCGACAAGTTCAACTACGGGCTCGCCGACCGCGGCGCCTCGGTGCGTGTCCCGCACAGCTTCGTGGACAACGGCTACAAGGGATACCTGGAAGACCGCCGTCCGAACTCGCTCGGCGACCCGTACCGGATCGCCGGGCGCATCCTGCAGACGATCGCAGTGGTTCCGCCGGACGTCTTCGGCACGCCGGACAGAGTTCCCGAGGAGGCGATGGCCTAGTAGGAGGGTTTGGCGGAGCAGTCGTCGGCGATCCGGTTTACGCTCGGGAGACCGTGCCCTCGCTCTCGACGTATGCGGTGTTCGTCGCCACGTGTCTCGCGTTGCTTGCGATTCCCGGGCCCGCGGTGCTCTACATCGTCAGCCGCAGCATCGACCAGGGCCGTGCCGCCGGCCTGTTGTCGGTTCTCGGAGTCACGACGGGGACGCTCGTCCACATCGCCGCAGCCGCGATCGGCCTCTCGTCGCTCGTGCTCGCGTCAACGGTCGCATTCAGCGCCGTTCGCTACGCCGGTGCCGTGTACCTCGTCTTTCTCGGCGTGCGCCGGCTGCTCACGCGCGATTCGGAAGCGGTCGTCGAGGCGCGCACACCTCGGAGCTCGCGCCGGCTCTACACGCAGGGTTTCGTCGTGAACCTGCTCAACCCGAAGACGATCGTCTTCATCTTTGCCTTCATTCCTCAATTCGTCGACGTGAAGGCCGGTCACGTCGGGGTGCAGATCGTCCTGCTCGGGCTCACGCTCGCCGGGCTCGGGCTCCTGAGCGACGGCCTCTACGCAATCGTGGCCGGCTCGATCGCCGATCGCCTGCGCGGCTCAC
>DATEXK010000145.1:0-3536 GCA_035257065.1 Gaiellaceae bacterium
CGGGGCCTCGCAGCCCGGCCGGGCGCTCCCGCAGCCATCGACGGAGGCCGAGGCGGCCTCTCATCCCGTGCAGCGACGCCGACGTCGTCGCGTACGCTCGACCTGCCTCTCCGGTCGCATGTCCTCTGAGGCGCCAGGGCAGCTCGCTGCGCTGGAGTCGCAGGGTGACATCGTCGCCAACGAGCAGGCGGGTGAGCAACCTGCTGTAGATATTCGGACGCGTCTGAGCCAGCCAGGGCTTCGGGCCGATGTGGTGGAGGAAGAAGGGGACAGCGCCGTCCGGATAACGGCAGTCGAGCCGTTGCTCGTCGTACAGGCGGAGTCGAGGAAACGGCGGATGAACTGCCAAGCGCTGCTCGAATACGAGAAGCTCGTTCGGCGCCAGCCGTGCCGCGAAGACCGCGTTCCAGACGTCCTGGTCGCCGAAGTAGAACGGATTCTCCGACCTGCCGCCGTTGATCCACATCTCATCGGTGTCGATCAGACGCTGGGCCGTGGCGACGATCGGGAGGAGCTCTGCTGCCCGCCGGGCGGGCAACGCGATCACGCCCGCGTTGAAATAGGTTCCGCGGCGGAGCGGGGCGAGATCGAGCAGCCGGCCCCAACGCTCGTCGAAACGGTGCCAGAGTGGATCCGCGAAGACGAGCGGTCTGTCGTGCGCTGCGGCGACGAGAGGATCCAGCGACCTCATGACGATCATGTCGACGTCGAGCAGGACCGAGACCTCGGCTGGATGGACGAGCGGCGCCGCCCATTTTGTGAGATGCGGTGGCCCGTGGTTTTCCACCTCGACCAGGACGACATGGGGTGCGAGCCGTTTGCGCTGCACGGAGGTGAGTCCGCAGTCGGCGACGAAGAGGGGTGCGTCGTTGCCGGTAAGGCGTAGCGAGTTCAGGAGCCCGACGAGTCCGACGAAATGGGCATCGTTCGCAACGCAGTAGAAGCCGGTAGGAATCACTCTCTGAGTGTTGCTTCCTAGCGTCGTGTACCCGCTAGAGCTTGGACTGGGCTTTCACAGGACTCCAGGCGAGCCTTCGCTCGACCTTCTGCAGTTTGGCAAGAAGGAGAAAGCGCGCAGGATGGCCGTATGCCTGATCCGGCCGAGCAAAAAGTGGTCCGTGTGGTCCTCGTGGGTGCCGGAGAGTGGGGTGCGACCTGGGCGCAGGAGATTCACGCGGCTCCAGGATACGAGCTCGCGGCGATCGCCGAGCTCGACGTCGAGCTCGGCCTCCGCGCCGGCGCGGTTGTGGGCCTCCCGTCCAACAGGGTGTTCGACTCGGTGTCGACGGCCGTTCTGTCCTCGTCGCTCGATGCGGCCGTGATCGCGGTTCCGCCGGGCGTCCACTGCGCGGTTTCGCTCGAGGCTCTCGACGCAGGTCTCCATTGCCTCATCGAGAAGCCACTCGCGCCGACGCTCGAAGAATGTCGAGAGATCGTCTCCCGCGGTCAGGCCGCTGGGCGGATCGTGATGGTGAGCCAGAACTACGGATTCCGCGCCGGGTCGCGAACCGTCCGCCGCCTGCTCGCCGAAGGAACGATCGGTCGCATCGGCACCGTCGGTATCTGTTTCATGCGATCGTTTGCTCCGACCGGCTTCCGCGCGCAGATGGACGAGCCACTGCTCATGGACATGGCGGTGCATCACTTCGATCAACTCCGCACCGTCCTCGGCCTCGAGCCGACGAAGGTCTGGGCCCACACGTCGAATCCATCGTGGAGCTCATTCCACGGGAATGCGGAGGGCATCGTGCGATTCGAGACCGACGACGGTGTCTCGATTTCCTATGTTGGGAGCTGGGCGAGCTGCGGGCTCGAGACCGGGTGGGGGGGACGCTGGGAGATCCAGGGCGATGCGGGCGCGCTGCACTGGGAAGACGACCGGATCGTCGTCTATTCGCAGGGGCGGGAAGCGTCGAGGTCGCGGTTGTCGAGAGCGCGCCGAGTCTTCGGCCCGAGCGGGATCAAACTCGATCACGGGCCGCCCGTCGACCGGGCAGGAGTTCTCGACGAGTTCCGATCGGCGATTTGCGAACGGCGCGAGCCCCGGGCGAGCGCGAGGGACAATGTTCGGACTATCGCCCTCGTCGCAGCTGCGGTCGAGTCGGCGCGGTCCGGCGTCGCTGCCACGCTTGCGGGGTGAGCGCCGTTAGCGGGCGGCAGCACCGGGTCGCGGCCCATACCTACTCCTATCGGGACCAACCGGTGGAGGTTGCGCTCGAGCGCATCTCCGGGCTCGGGTTCTCCGCGGTGGAAATCTGGATCGGTCACGCCCCCGACGGAGCTGGGCCCGTTGTGAAGGCGCTCGCGGGCTCGGGTCTGCAAGCGATCGCTGTCGGCGCGGGTGGCTTCTACGACGAGCTCGCATCGTCTGCGTCGCGATCGTTCGAGCTTGCGCTGGCGGTTGGTGCGGAGATCGTCGTTGCGTGTGTTGTCCCGCGGGCACTGCCTCAGCTTTCGCGGATCTTGCCCCTGGGGCTCACGCTCTGCGTCGAGAACCACTGGGACCAACCCATGCGCCGCCCCCGTGACATCGAGAGCCTCCTCGCACGCGCGCCTGCCACGCGCCTTGGGGCATGCCTGGACACCGGGCATTCGATCCTTGCCGGCGTCCGGCCCGAACGCTTCGCTGCAAGGCTTGGGTCGAGCCTTGCGCACATCCATCTCAAGGACGCGAACCGCCCGTCGGCTGTCGACGTTCTGCTCGGGCCGCGTTTGCGACGCCGCCTGCGGCCGCGGCCGCAAGCGGTCGTCGCTGGAGCGGGCGACCTGGACGTCGCTCGGTTGCTCGTCGAGCTCGACCGGATCGACTACCGCGGTTGGATCACCGTCGAGGATGAGGGCACCGAGGTCGCCTCAGCTCTGACCGCCCTCAAGGTGGCGTTGCTGAGTCGACCGGCGCCGAAGGCGGCGGAGCTCCAGAGCTGAGCGAGTCGAACGCCTGTAGCCGACTGCCGGGCCACGAGCTCTCGACGGCTCTCTTCGCCTGCAGCGATCCCAACCGGTCCCAGAAGCTCGCGGATCGCGTCCGCGAGCGCTTCGGAATCTCCGGGGACGATGTGACTTGCGTGCCGGCTCTCGGTTGCAGCAGCGTCGAGTGCGACAGCGGGACGCGCAGCAGCGGCTGCGAGTAGTGCAGGACGGGCAGCTTCGTCTCCAGCGATCAGCACGACCGACGCGGTTGCGAACCAAAATGGCAAGTCGTCTTCCGTCGGAGCCGTCCACTCGACAATGCCGCGATGACCGAGGAGAAGCGCACGTCGCTCGCATTGATCGAGATGGCGTCGATCAACGCGTCCACACGGGATCGCTGTTAGGCGTATGTCCGCGAGCGTCTCGCGAAGGCGATACACCGCATCGAGGGCCAGAGCGAGACCGCCGCCGGGGGTGTACGCGCCCGCGAACAGCACGGTCGGCGGTGCAAGTCGATGGTATCGCTTGAAGCGCGCGTAATGCACTCTCCGGGTCGCCGCGAGCTCGGCGTCAGGAGCAAAGCGCCCCAGATCGATCGACGCGGAGATCACTGACGTGCGACCGGC
>DATEXK010000146.1:0-3526 GCA_035257065.1 Gaiellaceae bacterium
GCAGCGCTCTCGTCGATCGCGCGCTGCGCGAGCTCCTCGTCGACCTCGCCCGGGAGCCCGCTGACCCCGACGGCACCGACGCGCTTGTCGCCCTCGAAGACCGCGACGCCGCCGAGGAAGAAGGTGAAGAACGGGTCGAAGCTCGCGCGCTCGACCGGGTCCTCCCGCACCTTCTCCGCCAGCTCTCGGGTCGTGCGCGCATCGCTGCGAGCGGCCGTATAGGCCTTGCGCTGGGCATTCAGACGGGTGTCCGGCGCGGCGCCGTCCATCGTTGCAGCGGCCACGAGCTCGCCGTGGCTGTCCGCGACGAACACGGACACCGGGCCGGGAGCCTCGGAGACGACGAGGTCGACGATGGCGAGGGCGCGCTGGAGCCTCATGCGGGACATTCTCCATTACTCGTGTCCGGCGCGCAGCGCAACCAGATGGTCGATGCCATGGCGGGGTGCGTCTGGGGATGGCTCAGGCCAAGCCATGTGGTCGGGGCAGCCGAAGGTAAGGCTGGTTTGCCTTGCCAAGGCTGTCCCGGCCGCAGGGCGCCGCGCATGAGCCACCATCCAGGCGTGCACTGTCGCGGCATCAGCCATCTACACTGAATCGAGCCGTGGAGGACTACACCGGCAAATACAAGGGCGAGCAGGTCGAGGTGGCACTCTTCGGCGGGGAGTACCAGGAGGGTGTCCTCACCGCGTACTGCTACGTCGACGAGGTCGCGCACATCGAGCTGAACGGCCACATCCTCGTGCCGTTGCAGAACATCGCGTCGCTGCACTGCTCGAGCCGCTGTGACGCGCAGCAGAACGAGGACTGGCCGCCGCGCGGGCTGCTCGACGACGAAGGCCCACGCGGCGAGCCCGACGACGACGCGTAGCGGCGCGCCCGTGCGCGGCTTCATCGCTTTTCGCAACATCCTCAAGGCCTGGCTCCTGCTCGCCGGCATCTGCGGCGTGCTTGCACTTGCGGGCTGGGAGCTCGGCGGCCTGCAGGTGCTCTCGCTCTTCGTCTTCGCCGGCCTCCTGCTCGTCGGCGGTGCGTACTGGTCGTTCGACAAGGTCGCCCTCGGGATGGTCGGGGCACGCGAGCTGCCGCTCGGGGAGGCGCCGCTGCTCCACTCCATGGTCGAGCGGCTGGCGGCGATCGCCGGCGTCGCAAAGCCGCGCCTCTATCTGATCCCGGACGGTCTGCCGCGCTCGCTCGCGACAGGTCGAGGCCCGCGGGCGTCGTCTGTCGCGGTGAGCACCGGTCTCGTGTCGGTGTGCACTCCCGCAGAGCTCGAGGGCGTGCTCGCGCACGAGCTCGCACACGTCCGGCACCGCGACGTCGCGATCCAGACGGCGGTCGTCGTGCTCGCGGCGTCGATCGTCGAGCTGAGCCGCATCGGCGGCTGGCTCGAGCGATCGCTCCTGTTCGTGCTCGGCCCCGTCGCCGCCGCGTGCGTGCACGTGCTCCTTTCGCCGAAGCGCGAGTTCGAGGCGGACCGCGCCGCAGCGCAGATTTGCGGCTCGCCGCACGGGCTGGCCGACGCGCTGCTGCGGCTCGAGCAGGCGGCCGAGCTCGTCGAGTTCAGCGCGAGTCCGGCGACCGAGCCGCTCTATCCGTTCAACCCGTTTCTGGAGGTCGGGCTCGCTGTGCTCTTCGTGACGCATCCGCCGATCGGCGAGCGCGTGCGCCGGCTGCGGGAGCTCGACCCGACGTGGCGCGAGAAGCTGCGCATCGAGGCGGCGTGAGGATCACGCCGGAGGAGTTCGCGTCGCGGCGTGCTGCGTTGGCCGAGCGACTCGCCGGTTACGACGGCGCGGTGCTCTTCGATCCGCACCACGTCATGTACTACACGGGCTTCGCGTTCATCCCCACGGAGCGGCCGATTGCGTTCGTGCTCACGTCCGACGGTCGGGGCGGGATGCTCGTGCCGCGGCTCGAAGTCGAGCATGCCGCGGCGAACGCAGCGGTGGACGAGATCGCGCACTACGACGAGTTCCCGGGCGAGCGCCACCCGATGACGTTGTTGAAGGAGTTGCTCGACTCGCTCGGCGTGCGCGGCCGGCTCGCCGCGGACAACCCGGGCTACCCGTGGATGTTCGGCTACCGCGGGCCCTCGCTCGCCGAGCTCTACGGCGAGGAGGTCGGCGAGATCGCAGGCGTCGTGGAGGACCAGATGCAGATCAAGAGCCCGGCCGAGATCGCGCTGCTGCGCGAGAGCTCGAGGTGGGCCGGTGTCGCCCACCGCCTGCTCCAGGAGTACACGCGACCGGGCATCACCGAGACGGAGGTCGAGCGACGCGCGTCGTCGGAGGCGACCGATGCGATGCTCGCGGAGCTCGGCTCGGGCTATCGCGGGCAGAGCCAGTGGTATCACGGCGTGTGGGCGGGCTACCGCGGCCAGATCGGGCGCAACGCGGCGATCCCGCACACGTTTGCCGGCAACATCGTCTTCGAGCCGGGCGACGTGCTCGTGACCGAGGCGACGGCGCCGCTCTGGGGCTACCACTCGGAGCTCGAGCGCACGATGGTGATCGGCCCGCCGAGCGACGAGCAGCAGCGGCTCTTCGAGCACATGGTCGTCTTGCAGGATCTCGCCGTCGCCGCGCTTCGCCCCGGCCGCACGTGCGCCGAGGTGGACGCGGAGGTGCGCGCGTACTACGACGAGCACGACCTGTGGGGCAACTGGCGTCATCACACCGGCCATTGCATCGGCCTCCGGTATCACGAGGGGCCGTTCCTCGACCACGGCGACCCCACCGTGATCGAGCCGGGCATGGTCTTCACCGTCGAGCCGGGCCTCTACGACGCGGCGCTCGGCGGCTTCCGGCACTCGGACACGATCGCGGTCGCGGCCGACGGGGTCGACTGGCTCACCGACTACCCGCGCGACCTCGAGAGCCTCACGCTGCCGGCATGAGGCAAAGCAGCACTTCGGCGATCTCCTCCTCGCGTGCGTTCGCGTAGCCGCGCTCCTCGCTCCGAAGCGTAGGGTCTCGGCATGACGACGTCGCACTACCAGGCGCCCGACTGGTTCACGCGCAACGTGTTCAATCGGGCGGTCGCCGGACTGACGCGGCTCGGCGTGAGCGTCTCGGGCTCGCGCATCCTCGAGGTGCGCGGTCGGAAGACCGGCGAGCCTCGCCGCGTCCCTGTCAACGTCCTTCACCTCGAGGGTGAGCGCTACCTCGTCGCGCCGCGCGGGCACACGCAGTGGGTTCGCAACCTGCGAGTGGCAGGCGAGGCCCACCTCCTGCTCGGCCGCGGGCGTGAGCGGATTCGCGCCGTGGAGGTGGCGGACGCCGACAAGGTCGCGATCCTCCGCGCCTACCTCCAGCGCTGGAAATGGGAGGTCGGGCAGTTCTTCGGCGGCGTCGGGCCAGAGGATCCGGTCGACGATCTCCAACGGATCGCACCCGACCATCCCGTGTTCCGCATCGAGCGGTGAGGCAGGCCGGCGCTTTGGGGCCGCTCCGGAACGCGAAAGGGCCGCCTCTCGGCGACCCTTTCTGCAAATAAATCGGCGGCGACCTACTCTCCCGGGAGG
>DATEXK010000147.1:0-3214 GCA_035257065.1 Gaiellaceae bacterium
GCTGTGAGGAGCGCGACGCATCGCTTCACCACCTGGCGATGGATCAGCTTCGCGGACAGGCGGTCCGGGAGGGGGCGGCACTGCTGTCCGCGTCGGTTGACGAGATCGCGCTGGTCGAGAGCACGACTCACGGTCTCAACATCGCCGCGCAGGCGATTCCGTTCGAGCCGGGGGACAACGTCGTCACAACCGACCTCGAGTTCCTGCAGGTGGCGATCCCATGGGTGAAGCTGCAAGAGAAAGGGACAATCGCGGAGGTACGCGCGGCTCGGAACATCGACGGCGCCCTCACAACCGAGTCGTTCGCCAAGGTCGTCGATGCCCGCACGAAGGCAGTCGTCGTCAGCTCGGTCCAGTGGACAAACGGCTACCGCCTCGATCTCGCGGCGCTCGGCCGGCTCTGCCGCGACTGCGGCGCCCTGCTCGTCGTCGACGCGATCCAGGAGCTCGGAGCGCTCGCCCTCGACGTGCGAGGAGCAGAGATCGACCTGGTCGTCGCCGGCGGCCACAAGTGGCTGAACGCGCCGTTCGGGTGCGGGCTCCTCTACGTGAACCGGAAGACCTTGCCCACGCTCGAGCAGGCGTCATGGGGATACCTCGGGCTCGCGGACCCGGAGGGGGGCTGGCCTCGCTACTTCGCAACGCCGACCACCACGCCGGTGCGGCCGTACGCGTTCCCGCGCGTGGCGAAGAGCCTCGAGATCAACGGCACCGCGAACTACCCCGGCGCGGCGGCCCTCGGCGCGTCGCTCGCGCTCGTCAACACGATCGGCATCGACCGGGTCGAGGCGCGGGTGCTCGGCCTTGCACGGACGCTCTACGAGGGGCTCGACCGGCTCGGCGTCCGCCTCGTCACGCGTCCCGAGGACGCCGTCCGCTCCGGGATCACGACCTTCGAGGTCTCCGACGACCCGGCCGAGAACGAGGCGTTCCTCGAGCGCCTGCTCGACGAGCACATCTACGTCGCGCTCCGCTACACCTCCGGCGTCGGCGGCATCCGTGTCTCGACGCACTACTTCAACGATGAGAGCGATATCGACACGCTGCTCGGCGCGGTGCGCCGCCTCTTGAAGCAGAGGCCCGCCGCTGCGCGCAGCGCATCGATGTGAGTCGATGATGCGGACGACGATCTTCGAGCCGTTCCGGATCCACTCGGTCGAGCCGCTGCGGATCACGACCGAGGAAGAGCGGCGGGTGGCGATCGAGGCGGCCGGCCTGAACCTCTTCAAGGTGCAGGCCCGGGATGTCCTGATCGACCTCTTGACCGACTCTGGCACAGGGGCGATGTCGCGGGATCAGTGGGCGGCCGTCCAACACGGCGACGAGAGCTACGCGGGCTCGCCGTCGTGGACCGTGTTCCTCGAGGCCGTGCAGGAGCTGTTTCCGTTCAAGCACGTGATCCCCACGCACCAAGGGCGCGCGGCGGAGAGGATCCTCTTCTCGCTGCTCGGCGGGCCCGGCAAGGTGTTCCCGAACAACACGCACTTCGACACGACGCGGGCGAACATCGAGTACACGGGCGCGGAGGCGGTGGATCTCGTCATCCCGGAGGGACGCGACCCGGCGGCGTTGCATCCGTTCAAAGGCAACATGGATCTGGATGCGCTCGACGCGTTCATCGCCGAGCGGGGACGCGAGGCGGTGCCGGCCGTCTTCGTGACGATCACGAACAACACCGGCGGCGGCCAGCCGGTCTCGCTCGAGAACCTGCGTGGCGTCCGGGCGATCTGCGACCGCTACGAGGTGCCGTTCTTCCTCGATGCGTGCCGCTTCGCCGAGAACGCCTGGTTCATCCATGAGCGGGAAGCGGGTTACAGCGACGTCGCGGTCGCCGACATCGTCCGCGAGATGGCATCGCTTGCGGACGGGATGACGATGAGCGCGAAGAAGGATCCGCTCGCCAACATCGGCGGCTGGCTCGCGCTGAACGACGACGCGCTGGCGGATCGCTGCCGCAGCCTCGAGATCCTCACGGAGGGCTTCCCGACGTACGGCGGCCTCGCAGGGCGCGACCTGGAGGCGATCGCCCAGGGACTCAAGGAGGCGGTCGACCATGACTACCTCCGGTACCGGATCCGTTCCACGGGCTACCTCAGCGACGGACTGCAACGCGCCGGCATCCCTGTCCTGCAACCGGCCGGGGGACACGCCGTCTACATCGACGCGCGAGCGTTCCTGCCGCACATCCCGCCGCTTCAGTATCCCGGCCAGGCGCTCGCGGTGGCCCTCTACGTCGCCGGCGGAATCCGCGGCTGCGAGATCGGCACTGTCATGTTCGGACGACAGCCGGACGGGAGCGAGACTCCTGCGGCGATGGATCTCGTGCGGCTCGCCGTTCCACGCCGCACCTACACCCAGAGTCACATCGACTACGTCATCGAGATCGGCGCCGAGATCGCCGAGCGGGCCGCCGACCTGCGCGGGCTCCGGATGACGTGGGAGCCGCGAACGCTGCGCCACTTCACGGCGCAGTTCGAGGCGATCCGCTGAAGGACGGGTGAGTGGCGCTTCCCGCGCGCGCAGAGGTCGTGGTCGTCGGCGGCGGCGTGATGGGCACGAGCATCGCGTTCCATCTCGCGGAGGCCGGGCGCGACGTCCTGCTCGTCGAGCGCGACACGTTGGCGTCGGGCTCCACGAGCCGCGCTGCGGGAGGCGTGCGCGCGCAGTTCTCGGACGAGCTCAACATCGCGATCGCAATGCGCAGCCTCGAGGCGTTCGACCGTTTCAACGACCGGCCGGGCCGGGAGATCGACCTGCACAAGGTCGGGTATCTCTTCCTGCTCGACCGCGAGGAGGACGTTCGTGTCTTCGAGCGAAGCGTCGCCCTCCAGAACGAGCACGGTGTGCCAAGCCGGCTGGTCGATCCGGCCGAGGCGAAGCGGCTCTCTCCGCTCGCCGGGGTCGACCGCGTGATCGCAGCGACGTTCTGCCCGATCGACGGACACGCGAGCCCGGAGTCCGTCGTTCAGGGGTACGCGGCCGGCGCTCGCGCGTACGGCGCCGTGATCGAGACCGGCTGCGACCTGACCGGGATCGAGGTGGAGGGCGAGCAGATCTGCGCCGTGCGGACGAGCCGCGGGCGCGTCGAGGCCTCGACCGTGATCTGTGCCGCAGGAGTCTGGTCCCCCGCAGTCGGCGCGATGGTCGGGTTGCCCCTCCCTGTCGTCCCGTACCGGCGGGAGGTCGGCTTCACGACGCCTCTGCCGGGCGCCGG
>DATEXK010000148.1:0-6440 GCA_035257065.1 Gaiellaceae bacterium
AGGCGGCGCACGGCGCTCTGCATCGTGTGCGCCGAACGGTGGGAGAACGAGCGCAGGTGGATCACGCCGACCTTGCCGACGAGGCGCGTGCTGACGATCGGGAGGCGGAACGCGTGCCGGACGAGGCGGAACTCGAGCGGACGTCCGTTGCGGAGCACGCGCAAGGTGACGCGCGAGCCGGGACGGCCGAGGATGCGGCCCATCGCCTCGTCGAAGGAGAGCGCGGCGGTCGACGCGCCGTCGACGGCCATGATCGTGTCGCCGGGACGGATTCCCGCGACGCGTGCGGGGCCGGACATCGTGCGCCGCACGAGCAGGCCGTGGATGGCCGGCAGCACGGTCACGCCGATGCCGCCGTAGCCGCCGACGAAGGCGCGGTGCGCGACGCGGTACTCGGACGGGGTCAGGTAGTTCGTGTAGCGGTCGTGCAGCGCCGCGATGATGCCGGGCACCGTCGGCCGCGCGAGCACGCGCTTCGAGAGCGGCCGGTAGTAGTTGCTCGCGAGCTCGGCCCGGACCTGCGCGACCGCGCTCTCGGGCTGCGGCGCTGAGCCCGGGCGCAGCGCGAGGCCGACTCCGAAAGCCGCTGTGGCTGCAGTCGCCGCCGCGAGCACCGCTGTCCGCCGCACGATGCGGACGACTCTAGACGGTTCCTAGACCTTGAGGAAACGGCGCATGGTGATCCCCGAGCCGAAGGCGCCCACACCCAGGCCGAAAGCCAGGATGACGAGGGAGATCAGCGGGAATCCCCAGGAGTGCACGTTGGGGTCGTTCGTGAGCCGAGGCACGATCGCGGGCAGCACGGCGGCCTTCCCGATCACGAGGAAGAAGATCGCGAGGAAGGCTCCGGCAAGGCCGCAGAAGACGCCCTCGAGCATGAACGGGCCGCGGACGAACCAGTTCGTCGCCCCGACGAGCTTCATCACCTCGATCTCTCTTCGTCGCGAGAAGATCGAAAGGCGGATCGTGTTCGAGATCAGCAGGATCGACGCCAGCAGCAGCACGCCGGCCGCGAGGATGAAGAACACGTCGATGTAGTGGGCGACGCGCAAGATCGCGTGCGACTTCTGCTTCGCGTCGGTCACCTTCGCCACGCCGGCCGGCAGCTTCGGCTTGACGATCGAGCTGTAGAGCTTGTCGATGTCCTCGCCGCGCTTCGGCTGCACCTGCAGCGAGTCGGGCAGCGGGTTGTACGCGACGCCGGCGACGAGCGCCGGGTAGCGGCGCTTCATGTCCGCGAGCGCCTTCTCCTTCGTGACGTACGTGACGCCATTCCTCGTGGCGACGTACTGGTTCTGCTGGAGCTGCCGCGCGAGCGTGTTCTTCTCGCCGATCGTCGCCTTCGGCCCGAAGTAGACCTTGACGATGAGCTCGCTCTTCACGTGCGACGACCATGAGTCCATCCACGTGCCGAAGGCGATGAAGAGACCGAGCAGGAACATGCTGATCAGCACGGTCATGGTCGCCGCGACCGTCGTCGAGAGGTTCGCCCCGAGCGAGCGCCACGCCTCCGAGACGAGCAGCTTCAGACGCGCGCTCATTCGCCCGCGTACCCGCCGCGGCGCTCGTCGCGCGCGAGACGGCCGTCCTCGAGCTGGATGACCCGCTTGCGCATCTTGTCCACCATCTCGCGGTCGTGCGTCACCATCAGGATCGTCGTGCCGCTGCGGTTGATGCGGTAGAGCAGCTGCATGATCCCGACCGACGTGTCCGGGTCGAGGTTGCCGGTCGGCTCGTCGCAGACGAGCAGCGGCGGGTGGTTCACGACGGCGCGCGCGATCGATACGCGCTGCTGCTCACCGCCGGAGAGCTCGTCGGGCATCGAGTTCATCTTGTGCGCGAGCCCGACCATGTTCAGCACCTCAGGCACCTTGCGGCGGATCGACGCGCGACTCTCGCCCTGCACCTTCAGCGCATAGGCGACGTTGTCTGCCGCGGTGCGGCTCGGAAGCAACTTGAAGTCCTGGAACACGCAGCCGACGTTGCGGCGCAGCAGCGGCACCTGGCTGCGCTTGAGCCGGTTCAGGTCGCGGCCGCCGACGACGATGCGACCCGCGGTGGGATCGATCTCCTTCAGCAGCAACTTGACGAGCGTCGACTTGCCGGAGCCGGACGCGCCGACGATGAAGACGAACTCGCCCTTCTCGATCACGAACGAGACGCCTTTCAGTGCGCCGACGTCGGGCTCGTAGATCTTCTCGACGCCCTCGAAGACGATCATCGCGCCGGCGCCCAGAAGCGGGCCGGCCTGCACGGGATCCGCTGAGTGGTCTGCGACCGTGGGCTGAGGCTCTGTCTGGAGGTCTGTCACAGTCATGTACCGGTGGCCGCAAGTGCTCTGGCCATCCGCCCGCGCCGGTTAGATGGCGAGGGCAAGTTTAGCTGACCCTTCGGCGACCTAACCGCCGTTTCCTGCCGCTTGCAGGAGATAGGCCCGAATGAAGCCGTCGAGATCGCCGTCCAGGACCCCCTGCGCGTTCCCCATCTCGTAGTCGGTCCGGTGATCCTTCACGAGCTGGTACGGGTGGAGGAAGTAGCTGCGGACCGCCGTCCCGCCGAAGCCCATGTTGACGCCGCCGCGCTCCTTCGCCAGCTCTGCCTCGCGCTCCTCCACCGCCTTCTCGGCGAGTCGTGAGCGGAGGATCTTCATCGCAGTGTCCTTGTTCGCCGTCTGGCTGCGCTCGTTCTGCACCGAGACGACGATGCCGCTCGGCATGTGCGTCAGCCGTACCGCCGAGTCGGTCTTGTTGACATGCTGCCCGCCGGCACCGGACGAACGGAATGTGTCGACGCGCAGGTCGTCGTCGTCGATCTCGATGCCGGCGACCTCGTCGAGCAGCGGCGCGACGATCACCTGTCCGAAGCTCGTGTGACGGCGGTGCGCCGAGTCGAACGGGCTCTGGCGAATGAGGCGGTGCTTGCCGCGCTCGGCTTTGAGAATCCCATACGCGTTGTCGCCCTTGATCGTGAACGTCGCCGACTTGATCCCGTACTCCTCACCCGGGCTCGTGTCGAGCATCTCGGTCTTGAAGCCACGATCGGCCGCCCAGCGCAGATACATGCGCAGCAGCATCTCGGCCCAGTCCTGCGCGTCGGTGCCGCCCGCGTCGGCCTGGATCATGACGACGGCGTCACCGTCGTCGTACTCACCGCTGAAGAGCGCGTCTTCCTGCAAGCGCTCGAGCTCGCGTCGCAACGGCACGATCGACGTCGCAACCTCGTCGGCGAGGCTCGGGTCCATCTCCAGCAGCTCGCGCGCGTCGTCGTACTCGCGCGTCAGGCGGTCGTAGCGCTCGACCCGCCGCGCGAGCCGTGCGTGCTCGGCGGAGACCGCCGCCGCGTGTTCCGGCTCGTCCCAGAAGCCGGGCTGTCCGAGCTCTTCCTCGAGCTCGGCGATCCGCGTCGTCAGCGAAGCGGGGTCAAAGGTAACCACGGACCCAGTCGAGCTGGGCCCCGATCTCCTTCAGTTGGTCCTCGAGCGAGAGCTCTTGTTGATCCGCCATCGCTACGCCCCGTGACATTTCTTGAACTTCTTGCCCGAGCCGCACCAGCACGGCTCGTTGCGACCGAGCTTGTCGTGCGGCGACACCTGAATCGTCTGCGTCCCACCGGACACAGCCGCGCCGCCGGCTTGAGCGATCGCCGCGGCGCCGGTCGCCGTCTCGTGCTCGTACTCGAGGGCCGCGCCGTTCCCGCCGCCGTTCGTGGCCTGCTGCTGAACGAGCTCCGCCGCGTCGGCGGGCGCGATCTCGGCATGGAAAAGGTGCAGCACGACCTCGGCGCGAATCGAGCGACCCAGGTCGGTGAACATGCGCTCACCCTCCGACGTGTACTCGACGAGCGGATCCTTCTGCGCCATCGAGCGCAGGTGCACACCCTCGCGCAGGTAGTCCATGTTCTCGAGGTGCTCGCGCCAGCGGACATCGACGACCTGGAGGATCACGAACCGCTCGAGCTCGCGCATCAACGGCGTGCCGTCGTCAGTGGCGCCGAACTCCTCCTCCTTCGCCTCGTACTCGTCACGTGCGTCGGTCTTGAACTCGTCGATGAGCGCCTCGCGCGTCATCCCGTCGCCGAGATCCTCGCGGAGCTCGGCCGCCGTGATCTCCGTCGGGTACAGCGCGGCCATCGCGTTCGTCAGGGCCTCGATGTCCCACTCCTCGGCGTAGTGCTCTTCCGTGAACGCGCTCACCGTCTCCTCGACGAGATCGTCGATCCAGAGCTTCACCTGCTCCGACATGTCGTCGCCCTCGAGCACCTGGCGGCGCTGCTCGTAGATGCGTCCACGGTGACGGTTGAGCACGTCGTCGTACTTGAGGACGTTCTTGCGCATGACGAAGTTCTGCTCTTCGACCTTCTTCTGCGCGCCCTCGATCTGGCGGCTGAGGATCTTCGCCTCCATCGGCTGGTCGTCCGGGATCTTGAACTTCTCCATGATCCCCTTGATCCGGTCGCCGGCGAACAGGCGCACGAGGTCGTCTTCACCCGAGAGGTAGAAACGCGTCTCGCCGGGGTCGCCCTGACGGCCCGAGCGGCCGCGGAGCTGGTTGTCGATGCGGCGCGACTCGTGCCGCTCGGTGCCGAGCACGTAGAGCCCGCCGGCCTCGACCACGCCCGGACCGAGCTTGATGTCGACGCCGCGGCCCGCCATGTTCGTCGCGATCGTGACCGCGCCCGGCTGGCCCGCGTCGATGATGATCTCCGCCTCGCGCGCGTGCTCCTTCGCGTTCAGGACGGTGTGCTTCACGCCTTGCTTCGTCAGCAGCGCGGAAAGGTACTCGGAGGTCTCGACGGCGATCGTGCCGACGAGCACGGGCTGACCCGTCGTGCTGCGCTCCTTGATGTCGCGCGCCACGGCGGCGAACTTGCCTTCCTTCGACTTGAAGACCATGTCGTGCTGGTCGAGACGCGTGACCGGCACGTTCGTCGGAATCTCGACGACGTGCAGGTTGTAGATCTCGACGAACTCCTTCTCCTCGGTCTTCGCGGTGCCGGTCATGCCGCCGAGCTTTTCGTACAGACGGAAGTAGTTCTGCAGCGTGATCGTCGCCAGCGTGACGTGCTCCTCCTGGATGCGAACGCCCTCCTTCGCTTCGACGGCCTGGTGCAGGCCCTCGCTCCAGCGGCGGCCTTCCATGATGCGGCCGGTGAACTCGTCGACGATCTTCACCTCGTCGTCCTCGATCACGTACTCGATGTCGCGGTGGTACAACGACTGCGCCTTGAGCGCCTGGGCGAGGTGGTTGACGACCTGCGAGTTCTGGGGCGCGTAGAGGTTCTCGATCCGCAACGCGCGCTCGACCTTCGCGACGCCTTGCTCGGTGACCGCAACAGTCTTGTGCTTCTCGTCGTACTCGTAGTCGGCGCCGGCGGCCTCGGCGGCGCCCTTCGGATCGCCCGGGCTCGAGCGGTGCCCGACAAGGCTCGGCGCGACGCGCGCAAAGTCGTAGTAGAGCTGCGCCGCGGTCTCGGGCTCGCCCGAGATGATCAACGGCGTGCGCGCCTCGTCGATGAGGATCGAGTCGACCTCGTCCACGATCGCAAATTGGTGCCCGCGCTGCACGATGCCCTCGAGCGAGACCGCCATGTTGTCGCGCAGGTAGTCGAAGCCGAACTCCGAGTTCGTCCCGTACGTGACATCGGCGAGATACGCCTCGCGCCGCGGCTCGAACGCCATCATGTTCTCGATGTACGCCGTGCGCATGCCGAGCGCCTCGAAGACGGGCGACGTCCACGCCCGGTCGCGCTGAGCGAGGTAGTCGTTCGTCGTGACGAGGTGGACGCCGTTGCCGGCGAGCGCGTTCAGATAGAGGGCCTGCGCCGCGACGAAGGTCTTTCCTTCACCGGTCTTCATCTCCGCGATGTCGCCCTCGTGCAGGACGACGCCGCCCATCAGCTGGACGTTGAAGAGGCGCACCTCCATCGCGCGCTTGAACGCCTCCCGCACAGCCGCGAACGCCTCGAAGAGCAGCGCGTCGAGCGTCTCGCCGTTCGCGAACCGCTCGCGAAACTCGACCGTCTTGGCGGCAAGCGCCTCGTCGAAGAGCTGCTCGAACTCGGGCTCGAGGGTGCCGATGTAGACCGCCTGCTCGGCAAGCCGCTTGAGGCGCCGGCCTTCGCCGACGCGCAGGACCTTCTCGAATGAGCCGAGCTGCTGAGCCATACGGAGCAGGGTACCGAACCGACCTCTCCGGTTCGCGGCCGGGGCCCACTCCTAGAGAGGCGAGGCCCTGACCTCCCAGAGGTCGCCGTCCAACCGCTCGGCCTGGACGACGTAGTCCTCGCCGTTCGCCGCCTCACCGGCGTGCTCGAGCTCGGGAATGCGGCCGTTCCAGGGCTTCCCGTCGACCTTCAGGTCGATGTGACCGTCGATCGATGCCAGCTCGATCTCGTCTCCGCCCGAGAAGTCGAGCTCGAGCACGTCGATCCCGCGTGCGGCG
>DATEXK010000149.1:0-6511 GCA_035257065.1 Gaiellaceae bacterium
GCGGACACGTTCGCCAAGACGAAGACCGGTCACATCAGCGGCATTACGACCGACGACAAGACCGGCGACATCACGATCCAGCTGAACGCGCCCCAGGGCGACTTCTCGAACATCCTCGCCACCGAGTTCGCGGCTCTCGTGCCGCCGACCGCTCCGGCCAAGGATCAGTCGACGACGCCGCTTCCCTCGTCGGGCCCATACATGATCCAGAGCTACGCCCCGAACAAGAAGGCGATCCTGGTTCGCAACCCGAACTTCGACGCCTCCGTCTTCGGCGGCAACGTCCCGGCAGGCAATCCGGACATGATGACGATCGACATCATCGGCGACGACACGGTGGCACTGCAGCGCGTGATCTCCGGACAGGACGATTACGACTTCCACCAGATCCCGCCGGACCGCCTGGCGTCGACGCAGCAGAAGTACGGCGACCAGATCAAGGTCTACACGCCGGCGAACACGTACTACTTCTTCATGAACAACCGGGTGGCGCCGTTCGACAACCTCAAGGTGCGCCAGGCCGTGAACTACGCGATCAACCGTGAAGCGCTCATCCGCATCTACGGCGGTCTCGGACAGCCGACGGAGAACGTGCTTCCGCCGACGTATCCGCAGTACCAGAAGCTCAACCTGTATCCGTACGACCTGGCGAAGGCGAAGAAGCTCATCCAGGAGTCGGGACAGGCTGGCGCGGACGTGACGGTGTGGAACCACGATCGCGGCACCGATCCGAAGGCCTCGGCGTATCTCGTCGACGTCCTCAACTCGATCGGCCTCAAGGCCCACGAGAAGATCATCAACTCGGCCGTCTACTGGACGACCGTCGGCAACCAGGCGACGAAGGCGCAGATCGGCTTCGCCGACTGGTTCCAGGACTATCCGCATCCGCTCGACTGGTTCGACGTGTTGTTGAACGGCAACCGGATCACGGACACGCACAACAACAACTACGCGAACTTCGACAACAAGGCGGTCAACGCCAAGATCGAGACTCTGAAGAAGGAGCCGACCCTGACCGATGCCGTGAACACCCAGTGGGCCTCAGTCGACAAGATGGTCGACGAGCAGGCTCCGTGGGCGCCGTTCATGAACCGGCAGTTCACCGACTTCTTCAATTCCGACATGGATCTCAGCTGCTACGTGAACCACGTGCTCTACCAGTTCGACTACGCGTCGATCTGCCACAAGTAGACGACGAAGGTTGAAGCGTTGGGGGTGCCGGGAACGGCATCCCCAACGACCTTTCCCGGAGAAAGTGGGGCGGTAGGTGGCACAACAGGCAGGCGAGACCGAGTTCACTCTCGACACGGCGGCGGAGCTCGCGTCCGATGAGCCCGCTTCGACGATCCGTGGCCGGAGCCCCTGGTATCTCGCCTGGCATCGCCTGCGCCGCAACTACGTCGCCTTCGCGTTCCTCGTGCTCTTCGCGGTCGTGCTCGCCGCGTGCGCCCTGGCGCCCGTCTACGCGAGCCAGGTCGCCCATTCGGGCCCGAACACGAACCACGTGCTCGAGACGGTCAAGGTCAACGGGCATGCTGTGTCGGTCGTCTCGGCCGGCGGCTACATCGACAAGAAGACGGGCAAGCCCTGCACCATCTCGGGCACGGGCTGCGAGCTGTTCTCCGCCATCCCGATCGGCCCGACCTGGTTCAGCGCCGGCGGGAAGTTCGTCCTCGGCGCCGACGCGAACGGCCGCGACGTCGCAGTCAGGCTGCTCTACGGCGGCCGTAGCTCACTCGTCGTCGGCATCGGCTCGACGGCGATCTGCGTCTTCTTCGCGGTGATCCTCGCGTTGCTGTCGGGCTACTTCGGCGGCTGGATCGACTTCGTGATCACGCGCTTTTTCGACCTCTTCTACGCGTTCCCGGTGGTGCTGCTCGGGATCGCGCTCGGGTCGGCGCTCGCGATCAACGGCTTCCACCATTTTGGGATCAACATCGAGAGCGGCAGCCTCTGGATCCCGACGCTCGTCATCTCGTACGTGCTCGTCCCGTACGTCGGGCGCCCGCTGCGCGGCCAGGTGCTGTCGCTGCGCGAGAAGGAGTTCGTCGAGGCGGCGATCTCGCAGGGCGCGAGCCCGATGCGGGTGATGTTCAGCGAGTTGCTGCCGAACATCACGAGCTCGCTGCTCGTCTTCTTCACGCTGATCATCGCGAACAACATCGTCCTCGAGGCGGCGCTCTCGTTCCTCGGTGCGGGTGTGCAGCCGCCGACGGCTTCGTGGGGAACGTTGATCGCCGACGGCCAGAACCTGATCGTGACGCGTCCGTGGCTCGCGCTCGCGCCCGGCATCGCGATCGTGCTGACGGTGCTGTCGCTCAACGTCTTCGGCGACGGCCTGCGTGACGCACTCGACCCGCGCGCGAAGATCAAGATCGAGCATTAATGGTGGCTGTCTAGTGGCGACCTTCCTCGTCAGACGCTCGATCGGTGCGATCCTCGTGTGCATCGCGGTGACCTTCGTCGTCTTCCTGATCTTCATCGTCGTCCCCGGCGGCGATCCCGCTCAGCGCATCGCGGGCAAGAACGCGACGCCGCAGAACATCATCAACATCCGCCACTCGTGGGGCTTCGACCAGCCGTTCTACACGCAGTACTGGGTGATGCTGAAGAAGATGTTCGGCGGCAATCTGGTCTCGTATACGAGCCAGCAGAACGTCCTCACGCAGATCGTCCAGGGCATTCCCGCGACGTTCTCGCTCACCATCGGGGCCAGCATCATCTGGCTGTTCTTCGGGATCCTTGTGGGGGTGTTGTCAGCGATAACCGCGGGGAGGCTGTCGGATCGCGTCATTACGGTGCTCGCCCTGATCGGCATCTCGATGCCGGTGTTTTGGCTCGGCATCATCACGCGTTACTACCTTGCGGAGGGCGGCCTCGTCACCTGGTTCCCCGACGGTGAGTACGTCGGGATCACGCAGAGCCCGGTGCAATGGCTAAGCCACATGATCCTGCCGTGGCTCGTGCTCGCCGTGCTCTTCATCGGCTTCTACGGGCGCGTGCTGCGCGGCAACATCCTCGACACGATCAACGAGGACTACGTGCGCACCGCGAAGTCGAAGGGCCTGACGCCGCGGCGGATTCTCGTCAAGCACGTGCTGCGGACCTCGCTGATTCCGATCGTCACGCTCTTCGGCCTCGACTTCGCGGCGGTGCTCGGCGGCGGCGCGATTCTCACCGAGACGGTGTTCGACCTGCACGGCGTCGGCCAGTATGCGGAGCTCTCGATCAACAACTTCGATCTCCCGCCGATCATGGGTGTGACGATGTACGGCGCCTTCTTCATCGTTGTCTTCAGCATGCTCGTCGATCTGTTCTACGCGTACCTCGACCCGCGGATTCGTCCGACCTAGTGCGCGACCCGACCCCATCATTCGGCGGAATCCAAACATGGAGCCGGGCGGCGCACTGATGGCGGAGCGTCTTCTCGAGGTCGAGGACCTCAGCGTGCACTTCGCCACCGTGGACGGCACCGTCAAGGCCGTCGACGGCGTCTCGTTCGAGCTCGAGCGCGGCAAGGTGCTCGGGATCGTCGGCGAGTCGGGCTCGGGCAAGAGCGTCACAGCGATGACGCTGATGGGGTTGACGCGCGACGTGAACGCGCATTTCGGCGGTGAGGTGCGCTACAAGGGCCGGAACCTGCTCGAGCTTTCCGAGTCGGAGATGCAGGGGTACCGCGGCAACGAGATCGGAATGATCTTCCAGGATCCGATGACCTCGCTGAACCCGGTGTATCGGATCGGTGAGCAGATCGTCGAGGCGATTCAGGCGCACGACAAGATTGCCAAGCGCGTGGCGAAGCGGCGCGCGGTCGAGTTGCTGAAGCAGGTCGGGATCCCGAACCCCGAGTCGCGCGTCGACGATTTCCCGCACCAGTTCTCGGGTGGCATGAGGCAGCGCGCGATGATCGCGATGGCGCTCTCGTGCAACCCGGACGTGCTGATCGCGGACGAGCCGACGACGGCGCTCGACGTGACGATCCAAGCGCAGATCATCGAGCTGATCGGTCGCCTGAAGGACGACTTCAACTCGGCGGTGATCATGATCACGCACGACCTCGGCGTCGTAGCCGAGATCGCCGACGAGATCATCGTGATGTACGCAGGTCGCGTGGTCGAGCAGGCGGAGAAGCGGGATCTCTTCTACGACCCGCAGATGCCGTACACGTGGGGTCTGCTCGGCTCGATCCCGCGGCTCGACCGGCCGAAGCCGGAGCGGCTGCATTCGATCAAGGGCGCTCCGCCGTCGGTGATCAATGCGCCGGCAGGCTGTAAGTTCCGGCCGCGCTGTCCGCATGCGTTCGAGAAGTGCGTGGACGAGCCGGCGCTGGAGAACCGCGTCGAGAAACCCGGACATCTCGACCGCTGCTGGCTCGACGTCGAGGTCAAGCGGGCGCTACGCGATGCGACGATCAGCGGCGACACGCAGGAGGCTGCGTGAGCACGAACGGGAGCCAGCCGCTCGTCGAGATCAAGCACGTCAAGAAGTACTTCCCGATCCGGAAGGGCGTCCTGCAGCGCGAGGTCGCGCGTGTGCACGCCGTCGACGACGTCAGCTTCTCCGTGCGGGCGGGGGAGACGCTCGGTCTCGTCGGCGAGTCGGGCTGCGGCAAGTCGACGCTCGGCCGCACGATCGTGCGCCTGCTCGAGCCGACGGCGGGCGAGATCTCCTTCGAGGGCCAGCGGATCGAGAATTTCAGCTCCCGGCAGCTGCGGCCGCTGCGCCGGCAGATGCAGATGGTCTTCCAGGATCCCTACGCGAGCCTGAATCCCCGCAAGCGGGTCGGCACGATCATCGACGACCCGATGAAGATCCACGGACTGGGGGACAAGCGGCAGCGGAAGGCGCGCGTGGAGGAGCTGCTGGAGACGGTCGGGCTCTCGCCGGAGCACTACAACCGGTTTCCGCACGAGTTCTCGGGCGGCCAGCGCCAGCGGATCGGGATCGCCCGGGCGCTTGCCCTGCAGCCGAAGCTGATCGTGGCCGACGAGCCGGTCTCGGCCCTCGACGTCTCGATCCAGTCGCAGATGCTGAACCTGCTGGAGGACCTCCAGAACGAGTTCAACCTGACGTACATCTTCATCGCCCACGATCTGGGAGTCGTGCGGCATGTGAGCGACCGGATCGCCGTGATGTACCTGGGCAAGCTCGTGGAGCTCTCGCCGGCCGAGGAGCTCTACACGCGGCCGATCATGCCGTACACGGAGGCGCTGCTCTCGGCGGTGCCGATTCCCGACCCCGACCTGGCTGCGGCCCGGGAGCGGATCGTGCTCGAGGGCGACGTCCCGAGCCCGATCAACCCGCCGACCGGCTGCCGCTTCCATCCGCGCTGCCGCTACGCGACCCAGGTCTGCGCGGAGGTGGAGCCGCCGCTCGTCGAGTACGGGAACGGGCATCTGGCGGCCTGCCACCATCCGCTGAATGTCGACGCGGCGGCCCTCCAGCAGGCGCACGTGGCCTCGAGCACGCCTCTCGCGGCGGAGGAGAATGCCCTGCCGCGGGGCACGTCGGGCGCCTCGAATCCCGTCTCGGGCGAGGGTGGCCACCCCGGCGGGACGCCCGGTCCCGCATAGCTGAGCCGCCCGAATCCCTGGAAAGAGGTAGGACGCCCCTAAAGGGGTGATAGGCCGAAGCCGATACTCCGGCCATGGACGCTGCAGAGCGAAAAGAGATCATGAGCCGGTACGCGAACCACTCCGCGCGGTTCGAAGAGGTCGCTCAGCGGCGCCGTAACGGCGCCGGCGCGGACGTCATTCCGTTCCAGGGCCCGCTTCGGGAGCTCGAGCAGGAGCCGACGATGCGCGAGGTCGAGGTGCTCCAGCTGATCTGTGACGGGCTCGTGAACCGGGAGATCGGCCAGAAGCTCTTCCTCTCGGAGGAGACCGTCAAGTCGCACGTCCGCCATATCCTGGCGAAGCTCCAGGCGCGCTCTCGCGCCCACGCCGTGGCCGTCGGCTTCCGCCGCGGCATCATCGGTTAGCCGCGCGGCAGGCACAAAAAAACGCCGGTGCTAGCCGGCGTCTTTCACAGTGCCTGTCGATAACTCTGGTGCTGGTGGCTATTGCGAGCCGGGTGCTTACCCACCCGGCTCCTTATAGCTAAAGGCTTCAAGACGTTTTCCACTGGTTGTGGATATCCCCCCGTTGAGGGATGCCCACCTACCTGTGGACAACGCAGAGTGTGTTGGCTCTACCAGGTCTTAAGGCCGCCGACGATAGCGGCTCGGGCCATGATCCGAACGATGCGGTCCTGCATGACTAACTCCTAAGCTGTTCGGGGACTGACGGCAAGTTTGACTATACCCCTTTAGGGTGAGATTTCAAGAGAATCCAGAAGATGTTTCCTAGGAATCCTCGTATGCTTTTCAATGCACAATCCGCCCTCGTCGCTTGGGTGGCGGTGCTCGTGGCCGGCGCCGCGGCGACGATTCTTGGTTTGCTCGAAGCTGGCTACGGCCTCGGCCACCCGATTGGGGTCGCCTTGCTCGTGGGAGCCGCGATGGCCGCGGAAC
>DATEXK010000150.1:0-7352 GCA_035257065.1 Gaiellaceae bacterium
TAGGCACATGCGCCGAAACCGACGAGCAGCGCGGCGCCGGCGCGCGCGAGCGACGGCGAGCGCCTCGCGGCCCCCACCCACCGCTCGCCAAGCTCGAGCACGAGGTCACCCGTCCCCAGCGCGACCACGGCGAATGCGAGATTCGCCGCGAAGACCGTCAGGACGAGCGTCAACACGCTACGTCAATCGATGGCCCATCAGCGCAGATCCTTGTTCGATTCCATGTCGAACCACATCGCAAACAGCGTGAACTGCGACCCGGAGATCAGCAGCAACGCGATGAGCACGACCGTCCCGACGCTCACGGCGTTGCCCGCAATCCGGTACGCGATCTCGACGATGCCGAGAACGAGACCCGTGAGCGTTGCGAGAAAGCCGAAGGCGTAGAAGAACACGAGCGGGTGGAAGTCGCGGATGATGTACTTCTCGCGCAGCCGCCAGAAGAACGCCTTGATCAGCAGCCAGGAGATCCGCGGCGCGACTTTGTGGTAGCGGATGCCCGAGCGCTCGCCGACGCCGTAGACGGGACGCGAGGGAAAATCGCGAACGCGCGCGTTCACGACGTTGAGGTGCACGAGCAGGTCGTTCGGGAAGCCGTAGTACGTGTAGACGCGATCGAGGTCGAGCAGCGCGAGCGTGTCCTTGCCGATCGCCGCGTAGCCGGACTGCGAGTCGGCGACATGCCAGTACCCCGAGGCGATCTTCGTGAGCATCGACAGCACCGCGTTGCCGAGGTAGCGCGTGCGCGGCATGAGCTCCCAGGCTTGCCCGGTGAACAACCGGTTCGCCTTCGCATAGTCCACCTCGCCACGGGCAACGGGACGCGCGAGCGCCTCGAGATCCTCCGGATCCATCTGGTTGTCGCCGGCCATGACACAGATGACGTCGATGTCCTCGTCGAGGGCACGCTTGTAGCCGGTGACGATCGCCGCACCGACGCCGCGGTTGCGCTCGTGGACGACGAGCTCGACGCGCGCGTCGCCGAACGAACGAACTCGCTCGGTCGTCGCGTCGGTGGAGCCGTCGTCGACCACGATGATCCGATCGACGAAGCCCGGGATGCCGCCCAACGTCGTCGCGATCAAACGCTCCTCGTCGTGCGCCGGCACGACCACTGCCACGCGCTTGCCCTCGAGCATCGCTACTGGCCGCTGCGGCGCGACATGCCGGCTGCGACGCCGTCCCACATCAGCGCTGCGATCGCGCCGATGATGAGGCCGATCAAGCCGGCGACGACGACCGTGTTCCGGCGGCTGCGCGCGGTGACCCGCTGGGCGGCGGCGCCCGTGAGGATGCCGGGCTTCTCGACCTGCTTCGCCTGGAGCAGGAGCTGCGCCGTCTGGAGCTTGTCGCTCTGGGCCTGCGCAAGGCGGATCTGCACGACGAGCTTGTCCGTGGCCGAGAGGGCGCCGCTCTCGAGCGCCTGGTTGATCTGAGCGATGTTCCGCTCGTCGCTCGCTATCTGCCCGCTGAAGTTCGCGATCTTCTGATTTGCGA
This sequence comes from Gaiellaceae bacterium, assembly GCA_035257065.1. Taxonomy (GTDB): domain Bacteria; phylum Actinomycetota; class Thermoleophilia; order Gaiellales; family Gaiellaceae; genus Palsa-739. The sequence continues at coordinate 1,498 of DATEXK010000150.1, forward strand.
ACGCGGACGTCTTCGCGACGACCGCCACCGCGAGCGCGTTCGCGGCGCACGACGCGAGACGTCGCTTCTTCGTCTGCACGCTGATCGAGACGAGGGGCGATTGCCCATTCTTCGAGATGTTGCCGGCGACGGTCTGCGTCGAGATGCCGCCGCGGAGATCGCCCGGCTTGGCTTTGCACTGTTGCGCGACGCTCTGCACGATGGTTTCCGCGTGTGCAATCTGGCGCACCGTGCTCGGGTTCGTCTGTGCGGCTTGGAGCTGGACGTTGCCACTCGCCGAGTACGGCTGACCGAGATAGATGGTCGCGGTGGCCTTGAAGGTCTGGCTGCCCCCCAGCGAGACGCTGTAGCCGACGATCGCGCCGATCAGGAGGCCGGCCACGACCAGCCACCAGCGGGCGACGATCAGTCGCCAGTACCGGCCGAAATCGACCTCTTGCTCCGCTTCCGGGTCGAAGGTGGTCGGCGCATGCCCTCGTGATTCGTCGGGGCTCATCCGGCGGCGACTCTACCGGAGGCCCAGGACCACATTCGGGTCAAGCCGTCGGACAGGCTCGTCCAGGGCTCCCAGCCGAGCGCCTCCCGGATGCGCGAGACGTCGGCTTTCGTGCGCCGGACGTCGCCCTTCGCGGGGTCGACGTGCTTGACCTCGAGCGTTCTGCCCGAGATCTGCTCGAGCAGGGCGATCGCCTCGAGCATCGACGCCTCGTCGCCGCCGCCGACGTTGTAGAGCCCTCCCGCCGGAGCCCGCTCCATCGCCGCGATCGTCGCGTCGACGGCATCCCTGACCTCGGTGAAGCTGCGTGACTGCTCGCCGGTGCCGTAGATCTCGAAGGAGCCGCCCTCGAGCAGCGCGTCGCACACGCGGCGGAAGAACATGTCGGGCCGCTGGCGCGGGCCGTACACGGTGAAGTAGCGCAGCACGACCGCGTCGAGCCCGAAGCCGACCGCGTAGGCCCGTGCGAGCTGCTCGCAACCGAGCTTGGTGATCCCGTACGGCGAGATGGGCTGAGGCGTGGCGTCCTCGGACGTCGGATAGGACTCGGCCTCGCCGTACACCGACGAAGACGAGGCGAAGACCACGCGCACGCCTGCAGCGGCCGCCGCCTCGAAGACGCGGTGGGTCGCCAGCAGGTTCCGGCGCACGTAGACCGGAAACACATCGCCGAAGCTGCGGACCCCGGCCTGCGCAGCGATGTGGAACACACCGTCGACGCCGGCGAGATCGAGCTGGTCCTCCGCGAGATCGAGCCGTCGCACGTCGAGCCCGTGCGCGTTGCGCTCCTTCTCGGCCGGGTCGTAGTAGTCCGTGAAGCAGTCGACCCCGACGACCTCGTGCCCCGACGCGACGAGCGTCTCGGCGAGATTCGAGCCGATGAAGCCCGCGGCCCCGGTGACGACGTACCTCATCGGGGCACCATCCCATAGACGGTGCCGTAGCCGATCAGGAACAGTCGGCCCTTCTCCGCGACGACGGGCGTGTACTTCCCGTCGGGGAACGACCACTCGAGCTTGCCGGTGCGCACGTTCAGCGCATACGTGCGCCCTTTCGAGCGCTTGCCGCCTTCCAGCGTCGCGAAATAGACGACGTCGCCGATCACCGTCGCCGACCCGGAGATCCGGCCGTTCGCGCTGAAGCGCCAACGCTCTGCGCCGGTCGCTGCGTCGAATGCGTAGAAGCGACCGCTGTAGGAGCCGGCGAAGACGGTTCCGTTCGCCACGGCGGGCGACGCATACACGTACCCGCCGGTGGAGTGTGACCAGCGGAGTCTCCCCGTCGTCGCGCCGAACGAGTAGACCTTGCCGTCGGTCGAGCCGATGTACACGCGCCCGTACGCGACGGCCGGCGTCGAGTAGAAGCGTCCGTGCCCGATGAGGTTGTGCAGCTGCCCGGACGCACGCCACAGCTCCTTGCCGGCCAGGGAGAGGCAGTACAGGTGCCCGTCGTACGAGCCGACATACAGGCGGCCCCCGGCCGAGGCGATCGCGCCCTTGATGGCGCCACCGAGGTGCCGCCGCCAGAGCAGTCGGCCGTTGTCGGCGTCGAACGCCCACACGTCGCCGTTCCAGTCGCCGACGTAGAGCCGGCCGCCGATCAGCAGCGGCGAGCTCTCCGACGGACCGATCGTGTGCTGCCAGTGGATCTTCCCGTGCCCGGCGGAGAACGCGACGACGAGACCGTCGTTTCCGTGACCGCCGCTCAAGGCGTTGCAGGGAGGGTGATTGAGGAACACCGCGTAGACGCTGCCGTGCGCATGTGGGCCGATCGCCGGCGACGCGGCAACGCACCGGTGCAGGTCGATCTTCCACGCGCGCTTCCCGGTCTTCTCGCTGATCGCAGCGAAACGCCCCGCGTTCGTCGAGAAGTACAGGCGCTTGTAGCCGATCGACGGTGGGAACTCGACGAGGCTGCCGGCGTGGTACCGCCAGATCGTCCGGAACGGCGGCTCGAGCGCAAGGTCGACCGAGCGCGTTCGCGTCGCGCCGAATCCGTAGGTCGGCCACTGCACCTTCGCCGCGGCGGGCGGCGGCTTTTGCGGCGTCGTGGTGAGCGTGAACTCCGCCGTCGAGGAGCCGCGCACGTCCTTGGCCTCCTGCAGGCGCTGGATCACGAACGCGGCGAGGATGCCGCCGACGAGCAGGGCGAGCACTGCAAGGGCGATGAGGAGGCGCCGCACGGCGGCGTCAGGGTAGCCCTAGCCTGTGTCTCGACTGCTGATTGCCGGTAGTGCCGAATCGAGTGGTGCCGATACAAGCCTCTAGCCCCAAAGAGTCGAGATCGGGGCGGCGATGATCGCCTCGCCGAGCTCGTAGAGACGCGGCCCCGTATGGAAGACAACCCCGCCGACGAACGCATCATCGAGCGTCTCGCGGAGCCAGAACAAGTGCTTCGCGTCTCCACGGTCGGGCGCGGCATTCGCCTTGATCTCCATGCCGATGACGCGCTGACCTCCGAGCTCAGCGATGAGGTCGATCTCATGGCGACCCTGTTCCGTCCGGAGGTGGTAGAGCCGCGGCGTTGCTGCTGACACCAAGACTTCGGGCCGCAACTGCGCCGCGACGAACGTATCGAGCACGCGGCCGAGAAGGTTTCCGTCTCGCATGATCCCGAGTGTGTCGACACGGAGGGCCGCGGCCATCAGCGCAGCGTCAACGACGTAGCGCTTCGGTTGGTGGACGAGACGCTTGAGCCGGTTTGTCGCCCAGGCCGGCAGCTGATCGACGACGAAGAGGTTCGTCAGCAGGTCCTCGTACGAATTCGCCGTGATCCGGTTGACCTGCGCAGCGTCGAAGATCGTCTTGTGCTCGCCGACACTCCCGGAGTTGAGTGCGTACGCCTCGAAGTAGTTGCGAAGACGCATTCGGTCGTACCTGCGGCCGCGCTCCTCCTCCAACTGCTCGACGTCGTGGGTCAGAAGGCTCTCGAGATATCCCTCGAGAGCGATACGCCGCGCCCGCCCGTCGAGCCGGAGCGCTATGAAGGGGAACCCGCTCGCGAGGGCGAGCTCGATGTATCCGCGCAGGTTGGGAGTGTCTGTCGGCACGCTGAGCGGATCGCCGGCCGCAAGCTTGTCGAAGAAGGTGGGCGCCAAGACGTTGCCGATCTGCTCACGAATGCTCATCGGGTGCATCGTGAACCGCACCAGCCTTCCGGTGCCCTCGTGCACCTCGTTCTCGAGCTCGACGTTCACCGAGCCCGTGAGGTAAAAGCGATTCGGTCGCGGATCCGCGTCGACTGCTCGTCGCGTAGCTCCGAATACGCCTGGGACTTCCTGCCACTCGTCGAGGAGGACAGGCTCCGCGAGACCCTCGAGCGCGGTGTCGGGATCGGCTTCGAAGGCGGCGGCTTCGGCCTCCGCATTCAACCGGACGATGGTCGAGGCGCGACGCGCGAACGTCCGCGTCTTGCCTGCCGCGCGCGGGCCGACGATCTGGAGTGCGGGTAGCTGCATCAGAAGCTCGTCCAGGAGCGGATCGACGAGCCGCTTGCGGTACGGGATCTCCGCGGGAGTAGCGCTCATACGCAGCAGATAGTAGCGCTTTCACGCAGACCATAGTAGGCGTCCTACGCAGGGGCTGGGAAGCGTCTCACGCCGACGGCTCAGCCATCGCGACGCCGTCAGGGCGACGAGCTATCCCGTCACGACTCCGAGATCGACGGTGCTCGCGAGGCCGGCCGAGTTCGTCGCCACAAGGTTCGCCTGCCACGTCCCGGGCGGGACTGTCAGCGGCGCGCTCCCGACGAGCGACTGGCTTCCGAGGTCGACGGTCTGCGGCGGGTTGACGCCGTTCGGGTCGGTGAAGTCGACGTGCAGCGCGAGCGTCGGCGTGCCCGGATCTGTCCCCTGCCACGCGAGTGTCCCCGGCTGGAGCTGTGCCACCACGACCGGAGGCGCGGTGTCCCAGGCGACGACGACAGGCGGGAGCGTGACGGTCGTGCGCCTGCCGGCGCGGTTCGTCGCCGAGATCTGCGCCGGATACGTTCCCTGCGCGATGTCGGCGGGCGGGGTCCACGTCAGCGTGTGCGCGCCGCGCGTGAGCCGGAACGTCGTGACCTGACCGGCGACGGCGAGCGTGACCGACGCGTTCTGCGACAACGTGACCGGAATCTGCGCGACATCGAGGAAGCCGTCGAGCGGCTGCGGGTAGATCGTCGGCGGCGACGCCCCCGGCGTCACCGCCGGCGGGTCGTAGTAGTAGCCGTGAAAGCGCTGGGACGCGTCGATCCAGAACGGATCCTGTGTCTTGGCGGCGAGCTTCGCGAGCAGCTGCGTGACGAACAGCTGGTACTCCTTCGTCGCGTACGCGCCGCCGAGCTCGTACAGCGACCAGTCGCCGGTGTCGAATCGCGGCAGCAGCGCCTGGGCCGCGACGTCCAGGCGCTGCGCGAGCGCGCCCGCAGCGGTGTCTCCGGTGTCATCCGCGTACTGGAGCAGCGACAGGACCGACTGAAGCTGTGCGTTGAGCACGATCTCGCGGTTGAAGCCGTACAGCTGGACCCACGGCCCGGTGGAGAGCTGCAGCGTGAGCGGCGGCACCGCTGCGTACGCGCGCGCCGCCGCGGCCGCGAGCGTCGGGTCGTCGAGCAGCGCCGACGCGCGTGCGAGCGCCTGTGCTGCAACCGCCTGCGCCATCCCCGACGCCCACGGCGGTTGCCCGAAGCCGAAGTTGAACGAGTACTCCCAGATCAGCCGGTTACCGCGCGGGATGGCACGCTCCAGAAGCGCGGTGCTCAATGCCGCCGTTCGTTCGGTGTCCTGCGCGAGCGCGGCGGCGTTCAACGCACCGAACGCCGCGAGTGGATGGAACTCGAGACCCATGCCGGGGAACCAGCGATAGACGACACCCTCGTCGTCCGCAACGTCGATGCGGCCGGGCGGGATGATGTGCGTCTCGAGGTAGTCGAGATTCTCCGCGAGCTGCGAGAACAACGCCAGTGCGCGCGGCTTCGTGTACGAGTCCCACAGCGCAGTCACCTGCTGAAGCTGCACGGCGATAATGCGCCCGCGCAGCGTGGGCAGGCGCGAGATGTCGCTCACGGCACGCGTGACGTCGACGCGGTAGCGGTACGCCTCGTCGGGGGCGATCCAGTGACGCTTGACCGCGAGCGTCACGCCGCGCCGCGCGAGCAACGCGTCGCGGGCAGAAGTGGTCGCCGACGCCGTCGCAGCCCGGGCAGTTGCAGTGCTGGGCAGCGCAACTGCCAAAGCGGCGAGGAGCGCGACGCCGAGGCGCCGCGCGCGAGCTCTCAACGGCCCGTAGGCCGCAGGGGTCGGTGGGTGCTGGCTGGGATTCGCGTCACGGCGCGGTGCGGGTGCGGTCTGCGGTGCAGGGTCAGGATCGTCCTGGGCTCT
>DATEXK010000151.1:0-14980 GCA_035257065.1 Gaiellaceae bacterium
GCGCCAGACCAGCCGGACACGCGTCGTCTACGCCTCGCACATCACCTCGGAGACGGGCCTGCTCCTGCCGGTCGAGGAGATCGTGCGGCGCGCGCGCGACGCCGGCCTCACGACGGTCGTCGACGGGGCGCACGCTCCCGGGCACGTGCCGCTCGATCTCGAGGCGCTCGGGTCGGACTTCTACTCGGGCAACTGCCACAAGTGGCTGTGCGCGCCGAAAGGCGCCGGGTTCCTCCACGTGCGTCCGGAGCACCAGGAGCGCGTCGAAGGACCGATCGTGAGCTGGGGCCACGCCGATCCCGCAACGTTCGTCACACGAACGGAGGAGCAGGGCACCCGCGACCCGTCCGCCTACCTCACGGTGCCGGCCGCGATCGCCTTCCAGGCGGAGCGGGCCTGGGACGAGGTGCGGGCGCGATGTGTCGAGGCGTGCCGCCAGGCACGGCGCGACCTGTGCGCGGTGCTCGGCACCGAGCCGATCGCGCCGGAGGAGATGGTGCTGCAGATGGCGAGCGTCCGCCTTCCCGGCGGCGTCGGCGAGGCGTTGGGGCGCACACTCTGGGAGGAGCACCGCATCGAGATCCCGATCATGCGGCCGCAGAAGGACCTGCTGCGGATCTCGATCGCGGCGTACACCACGCGCGAGGACGTCGAGCGCCTGCTCGACGTACTGCCGCAGGCGCTCGCGGCGGCTTAGCCTTCTTGTCCCATCATTTGGACAACGGCGCTCTCCCCCCGGTAGACGGCGCCGCTGTAAACGCTCTTCTCGCTACTTCCCGCAGCCCTGCAGCACCGTAAGGCCGGTCACCGGGCGGATCTCGGCGCCGTTCGGCAAGGCGCCCTTCGTCGTGCGGACAGGGTTCCAGAACCCTGTTCCCGTTAGTTGCACCGTCGCTCCGAGCTGCTGCCAGGCGACCGTCGGCTGGACGCAGGCCGATGTCAGCGCAGTCCGGGCGGCAAGGATCTGCGCTCGGCCCCGCGTCGTCTTCGAGAGACAGGTCGAGGCCGGGATGTATGCATCCATGTAGGTCGACGACGGAACGTCGAAGAGGACGAGCACGATCTCTCCGTTCGACGCGACGCGGAAGCGGTCGATCACCGCGGTGAGCTTCCAGTTCTGCTTCTGGAACGCGGTGCTGCGGGTGGCCGGCGTCTTGGCAGGCGACGTCAGCTTCGCGATGTCTGCGACCGTGGTGTCTGCACCAGGCCATTTCACCGCGGTCCGTCCGGGGTCGCTCAGCGTCATCAGCTTCCAGAGCGTCCCGCCGCATGCGGGACCGGGAGCACTGCTCTGGGCGGCTGCACTGCTCTAAGCGTGTGCAGGTGTGACGACCGCTACGGCGCACGCGAGCACGAGCGCGCTCGCAGCCAGGAGTCGCGGAATGGTGAGCATGACCCGGCACCTCCGATTCGGGGAAGCGCCTCCGCAGCGCGACGCACCCCTAGGTGGTGCCCGCAGCACCACCGGTCGAAACGGGGTTAGCCGCCTTCGCGCGGCAGCTCGACGCCGAGCACGCTGAGTAGCACGAGCATCGCGATCCCGCCGACCCAGAGCCCGAGCACGAGCCGCGGCCGCTTGCTTTCCCGCAGCGACTGGGCCGCGACCTTCCCCCAGAGGATGAGCAGGCCGAGCAGCGCGGCCGTGGCGACGACGATCACGGGCGCGAGGTAGACCGCCCTCTCGACCGGCCAGCCCATGATCAGGGACGTCAGCACGACGAGCCCGAAGACCACCGCCAGGGCCACGCCGATACGGAGGGTGCGCATCCGCCAAGGGTACGCTTCCTCGGTGGACTCGGAGGCGAACTACAGCTCCGGCGAGGATTATGTGGTCATGTTCCTCGGCTACCGGTTCAGCTTCAACGCGTCCGACTTCGAGCAGCGTGTCACGGCAGCCGCCGTCAAGCTCGGCCTGCTGGCAGGGAACGAGCTGGACGACGACGAGACGGCCGACCTGGTCGAGCTCGTCGAGCGGGACGCCATCGAAGAGCCCCGCAGCGCGCTCGGCCGCTACCTCGTTCGGCACTGGAAGGCGATCTCCCTCGTCGAAGGCGAGGAGCTCCTCTACTGGCTGAAGAAGCTCGTCTTCCGCGGCGCGTGGCTCGACCACCGCGTGAAGGAGGGCAAGCTCGAGGTCGGCTGGGACGACGACGCGGCCGAGTTCTCGTATCACGACTCGCACGGCGGGCGGGCGCTGCTCGAGCTGCTGCCGACGCCGAGCTGGCGGGACGTCCAGTACCGCCGGTGATCGTCCCGCGCTGGTACGTGGTCGCCGGCCCCGCCTACATCGCGGCGCTGCTCGCAGTCGACACACAGGTGAGTCTCGGCGTGCAGCTCGCGCTCGGCGCCGTGACGTGGCTCGTCCTCCTCGGCGCCATCTGGCCGCTTGCCGCGATCGTGCGGGCGCAGGTGATCGGCGTCGTCCTCTTCGCCACGGTCGCCGAGGTGACCGGCTCGCTGATCTGGGGCGTCTACCGCTACCGGCTGCACAACCTGCCGCTCTTCATCCCGCCGGCGCACGGGCTCGTCTACCTCAGCGGCGTCGCGCTCGCCGCGGTGATCCCGGCGCGGCCACTCGTCGCCGTCGCGGCGGTGGGATCGATCGGCTGGGGGCTCGCGGGGATCACGGTGCTGCCGCGCCTCGACGTCGCCGGTGCGATGTGCGTGCCGTTGCTCATCGCGTTCCTCTGGCGCTCGCGCTTCCGCGCCACGTATGCGGGCGTCTTCGTCGTCGTCGCGGCGCTCGAGCTGTACGGGACGTCGATCGGCGTCTGGCGCTGGGCAACCTCCTTGCCCGGCCTCGGAATCGCCCAGGGGAACCCGCCGAGCGGCGTCGCGAGCGGCTACGTGTGGTTCGACGTGATGGCGCTGCTCGTCGCACCGTGGCTCGTGGCCGGTACGCGGACGGTACGCGCGCGGCTCGCGCCTGCGACGGCGTGAAGCCGTTGCATCTCGCAATCTTCGCGGGCGGTGTCGCCGGCGCACTGGCCCGCGCCGGCCTGGCCCAGGTGTTCCCGTGGGACGGCCGCGGCTGGCCCTGGGTGACGTTCGTCATCAACGTAGCCGGCACGGTCCTGCTCGGCTATTTCGTCACGCGGTTGCAGGAGCGGCTGCCGCCGTCCACGTATCGGCGTCCGCTCCTCGGCACCGGGTTCTGCGGCGCGTTGACGACGTTCTCGACCTTCCAGATCGAGCTGATCAAGCTCGCCCGGCACAGCCAGGTGGGGCTCGCCTTCGCCTACCTCGGCGCAAGCGTTGCGGCCGGTCTCTTCGGCGTGTACCTCGCGACCGCCCTGACCCGCCGCGTGCGGTTCGCATGAGCGTCTCCGTCTGGGTCGGCGTCGCCTTGCTCGGCGGAGTCGGAGCGCTGCTGCGCTTCCGGCTCGACGCGCTCGTGCAGATGCGCTTCGCCGGTGAGCTCCCTCTCGGCACGCTCGTCGTCAACCTGGCCGGCTCGTTCTGTCTTGGCGCCCTCACCGGCCTCTCGGTCACCGGCGACGCCCTGCTCCTCGGGGGCACAGCCTTGCTCGGCTCCTTCACGACGTTCTCCACCTGGATGCTCGAGACCGAGCGGCTCGGCGAAGAGGGACAGGGGCGTCTCGCACTCGTGAACCTGACCGTCTCCTTGGGCGGCGGCCTCGCTGCCGCTTTGCTCGGCTGGATTATCGGGGCGGCGCTGTGAACGACGACTGCCTGAAGCTGACGGTCTACTTCGGCGAGTCCGACCGTGTCGGCGGCCGGCTGCTCTCCGATGCTCTCGTCGACGTGTTCGAGCAGCGGAAACTGCATGCGGCGGTGCTGATGCGCGCGGTCGAAGGCTTCGGCATCAAGCACACGCTGCGCACCGATCGCTTCCTCAGCCTCTCCGAGGATCTGCCGCTCGTAGCCGTTGCGGTCGACGAACGCGCGCAGATCGAGACCGTGCTACCGCAGGTCACGGAGCTCGTCGAGGGCGGGCTGGTCACGCTCGAACGCGCACGTCTCCTCCACGACGGCCTAGAAGCGGTCGAGCTACCGACGGAATTGCACGAGGCAACGAAGCTGACGATCTACCTCGGCCGCGACGAACGCCTCGACGGACGCCTGACGTTTCTGGAAGTCGTCGAATATCTCCACGCCCAGGGGTTGGCAGGTACAACCGTCCTGCTCGGTGTCGACGGCATGGCGCACCGCCGGCGGCAGCGCGCCCGCTTCTTCTCGCGGAACCAGGCGGTGCCGCTGATGATCGTCAGTGTCGGAGACGGCGACGCAATCGCGCGAGCATTGCCGGGACTCGACGCCTTGCTGACGGAACCGATCGTCACGCTCGAGCGCGTCCGAGTCTGCAAGCGCGACGGGACACTCCTCGCCGAGCCGCGACACTTGCCCGAGCGCGACGACGCCGGACTCGGCGTCTGGCAAAAGCTGATGGTCTACTCGGGGGAGCAGTCGAGGCACGACGGGCATCCGCTGTACATCCACCTGATTCGACGCCTGCGCGAGGAAGGAGCGAGCGGTGCGACGAGCCTGCGCGGCAGCTGGGGATTCTCCGACGACCGTGGGCCGCACGGCGACCGGCTGTTCCATCTCGCGCGCCGGGTGCCCGTGGTGACGACGATCGTCGACACACCCGACCGGATCCAGCGCTGGTTCCGCATCGTCGACGAGTGCACAGACGAGACGGGGCTCGTGACGAGCGAGATGGTGCCCGCGTTTCACGCCGTCGCACCCAACCGAGTCGTCGGCGGCCTGACGCTGGCGCGGTTGCGCTACTAGGAGCGCCTCCACCAGGCGGGGGAAGGACAACCCTTGCGCGCCGGGTACTATCGGATGTGTTGCAGCGCGATGAGGCTCGCGCCTAACCGCGGAGGACGTTTCCGCTAATGGCCTCTACCCCAGGTTCGCCCACCATGGAGGTAGAGCAATGAGCGACATCGCGATAGCAGCAATTCTCGCAGCGACGATCCTGGTCGCCTCGACGATCAGTGTCGAGATCGGGCTCTCGGTCGCACTGATCGAGTTGCTCGCCGGCGTGATCGTCGGCAACGCCTTCCATCTCGACGTGCCGACCTGGCTCGCCTTCCTCGGCTCCTTCGCCGGAATGGTGCTTACCTTCCAGGCCGGCGCCGAGGTCGACGTGCCCCAGTTCAGGCGCGAATGGAGGGCGTCGCTCTCGATCGGCCTCGTCAGCTTCTTCGCCCCCTTCGTCGTCGTCGGGCTCCTCACCTACTTCGCCCTCGGTTGGGATCGCCGCGCGGCGGAGATCGGCGGTCTCGCGCTCTCGACGACGAGCCTCGCCGTCGTCTACGCGGTGCTCGTCGAGACCGGCCTGAATCGCGCGCTCGTCGGGAAGCGCCTGATGTCTGCGACCTTCGTCACCGACGTCGCCACCGTCATCGGACTGACTGTGCTCTTCATCAAGCCGACGCTCTGGATCCTCCCGTTCGTCCTCGTCTCCGTCGCGCTGATCGTCGGCCTGCCGAAAGTGGCGCCCTGGTTCTTCGGCCGCTACGGCAACCGCGTGATCGAGCCGGAGATCAAGCTCGTGTTCGCGTCACTCTTTCTCCTGATGTGGCTCGGCGGCCGCGCCAACTCACAGCCCGTGCTGCCGGCGTTCATCCTCGGGCTCGTGATGAGCGGCCATTACGTCAAGCATCGAAAGGAGCAGGAACGGATGCGAGTCGTCTCGTTTGCCTTCCTGACGCCGTTCTTCTTCCTCAAGGGCGGCATGAACGTCTCGGCCGGCGCGCTCTGGGCGAACCTCGGCATCCTCGCCGTCCTGTTCGCCGGGAAGATGGTGCCGAAGCTCGTGGGCGTCTACCCGCTCGCGCGCCGGTACACCGCGCCGCACGCTACGTTCACGACGCTGCTGATGTCGACCGGGCTCACCTTTGGCACGATTACGTCCCTCTACGGCCTCAATGCCGGGATCATCGACCGGACACAGTTCTCCCTCCTCATCGCCGTCGTCGTGCTCTCCGCGGTCGTGCCGACGGCGATCGCGCAGCGCCTCTTCCATCCACAGATCGACCACGAGCCCACGGGCGAGCGGCCTCTTGCGCCGGCGCCGGCAGCCGAGGGAGTGACCGGCTGATGCCGTTCGAGCGGATCCTCGTCGCAATCGACGGCAGCGACTGCTCCGACCGCGCGTTCGCGAAGGCGCTCGAGCTCGCAGTGCTCCTCGGGGCGAGCGTGACCGCGCTCGCCGTCGAAGGCCCGTTGCCTGCGTATGCCGCGACGATCGGAGAGGTTGACGAGGTCAAGCGCGAGAAGGACATCTACTTCAACGCTCTCGGCAAACGAGCGAAGCATCAGGCAGAGCAGTCTGGCCTCGACATCGCGATCGAGGTGCGACCGGGACACGCGGCAGAGCTCATCTCACAGGTCGCCGCCGAGGGCTCCTACGATCTCGTCGTCCTGGGGCAACGCGGCCACTTCCTGCGCAACCACCTCCTCGGGTCGACGGCCGACCGGGTCGCTGCGAACGCGGCGTGTCCGGTGCTGATCGTTCGCTGACGGGTCCGTTCTAGGCCGGCCGAGGCACGGAGAAGCCGAAGCCGACGCGTTCTTCCGCCGCCTTGCGCAGCTCGATCCGGCGGATCGACCCGATCGGGATCACGAGCGCGTCGGGCTCGTGCTCCTCGACCGGCTGCACGTAGATCGTGATCATCCCGAAGCCGGGATCCGGCTCGATGCGGTCGAGCACGAAGCGACCGGTGTCCATCAGCTCGACCTCGACGAACGGCTTCTCGACGCCGGTCGACTCCGCGAACTTCGCGATCGTTCGGAGCAGCCGCTCGACGAAGGCCTCGTGCGGGCCCTCGGGAACGGGCGTCCAGATGCCGCTCAGAAAAGCCCGGTCTCCGCGGGCGCTGCACCGATGTGCGCCCGGCCGAGCTTCGTGATCGTGCGGCCGCGCGGCGTGCGCTGGATGAAGCCGAGCTGGAGCATGAACGGCTCGTAGACGTCCTCGATCGTGTCGGGCTCCTCGCCGAGCGAGGCCGAGAGCGTCGTGAGGCCCACCGGGCCGCCGTCGAACTTCTCGACGATCGTGCGCAGCAGTGCGCGGTCGATGCGCTCGAGCCCCGCCTCGTCGACCTCGAGCAGCTCGAGCGCCTCGCGCGCGATCGCCGTCGAGATCGAGCCCTCGTGCCGCACCTGGGCGACGTCGCGCACACGACGCAGGATGCGGTTGGCGATGCGCGGCGTGCCGCGCGAGCGGCCGGCGATCTCCTCGGCTGCGTCGTCGGCGATCTCGACGGCGAGGATGCGTGCGGAGCGCTTCACGATCTGCGCGAGCTGGCCCGCGTCGTAGTAGTCGAGCCTGAACGTCATGCCGAAGCGGTCGCGCAGCGGCGAGGTGAGGAGGCCGGTACGGGTCGTGGCTCCGACGAGCGTGAACGGCGCCAGCGTGAGCGTCAGCGTGTTCGCCGACACGCCCTGCCCCATGACGACGTCGAGCCGGAAGTCCTCGAGCGCCGGATAGAGGATCTCCTCGGCGGCACTGCTCATCCGGTGGATCTCGTCGATGAAGATCACGTCGCGCGCCTCGACGGAGCTGAGGATCGCCGCGATGTCCCTCCGTTCGAGCGACGGGCCTGCAACCGAGCGGATGCCGACGCCGAGCTCCTCGCGGATGATGTTCGCGAGGCTCGTCTTGCCGAGGCCCGGCGGCCCGACGAGCAGCACGTGGTCGAGCGCCTCGCCGCGCGCTTTAGCCGCGGCCAGCGCGATCCGGAGCTGCTCCTTGACGCGCTCCTGGCCGACGAAGTCGTCGAGGCGGCGCGGCCGGAGCGTCTGCTCGACCGCCTCCTCGTCCTCCTTGATCTCCGGCGCGAGAAATGGGGCGCTGCTCATGCGGCTCTCTTCAACGCGAGGCGCACCCGATCCTCCGGCGGCAGCAACGGATCGGTGTCCGCGAGGGCGCGCTCGGCGTCGATGAGCGTGTAGCCGAGCTCGACGAGCGCGTCGCGGGCGACGATGTGCAGGTCGCCGGACGGGGTCGTCGAGAGCTCGGTGACGCCGGCGCCGATCTTCTCCTTCAGCTCGAGCACGATGCGCTCGGCGGTCTTCTTGCCGATGCCCGGGATCACCATGAAGCGTGCGATGTCCTCGCGGACGATCGCGCGGCGGAGCTCGTCGGCGGGCGAGCCGGAGACGATTGCAAGCGCGACCTTCGGGCCGACGCCGTTGACCGTGAGCAGCTGGATGAAGAGCTCGCGCTCGGCACGGTCGGCGAAGCCGTAGAGCTGCATCGTGTCCTCGCGGACGTGCAGGTACGTCTCGACGACGATCTCCTCCGCCCCGTTCGGCCCGATCGACGAGCACAGCCGGAGCGCGCTCGGAGTCGCCGCGACGAGATAGCCGACGCCGCCGACGTCGAGCACGAGGCCCTCCGGCGTCGAGCCGACGGGCTTGCCGCGGAGCCGCGCGATCATGAGTGTCCCTTCATCCGGTCATCTTCAGGAGCGGCGGCGCAAGCGCGTGGCAGATCGCAACGGCGAGCGCGTCGGCCGCGTGATTGGGCGTCGGGAGACTGTCGAGCGAGAGGATGGCCTTCACCATGCGCTGCACCTGCGCCTTGTCGGCCCGGCCGTAGCCGCAGACCGCCTGCTTCACCCGCGAGGGCGCGTACTCCGTGCACTCGATGCCGGCCAGCGCGGCTGCGACGAGCACGGCGCCGCGCGCTTGCCCGACGGAGAGCGCGGTGCGGGCGTCGACGCCGACGAAGGACTCCTCGAGTGCCACCGCAGCCGGGGCGTGCTCCGTGATGAGCGCCGCCACGCCGTCGAAGATGGTCTTCAGTCGTAGCTCGGGACGCTCGCCGGCAGGTGTCGACCACCACCCGTGGTCGATGGCCTTGAGGCGCCCGCCGCTTTCGTGGACTATCCCGTACCCGCACGCAGCCGTCCCTGGGTCGATGCCGATGACGACCTTCACGGGGACACGTTAGGCGTCTGGTCGGACGACTCCTGCCTACCGCCGAAGAGGACAGGTCTCCCTTCTTAACGGTGACTGTCACCGTAAGAGAACCGTCAGGACTTCCTCGCGGCAGTAACGTCAGCGCTGGAGCCGCCTCTCGAGGCCGGGTAGGACGCTCAGCCGGCGACGGCCTCCAGCACGCGCTCCGGAATGTCGAAGTTCGCGTAGACGTCCTGGACGTCGTCGTTGTCCTCGAGCTCGTCCATCAGGCGCAGCACCTTCTTCGCGTCCGCTTCGTCGCCGACCTCGACGGTGGTCTTCGGGATCATCGTCAGCTCGGCCGAGTCGACGGTGAACCCCGCGGCCTCGATCGCCTCGCGCACGGCGTAGAGGAACTGCGCGTCGGTCGTCACGGTGAACGTCGTGCCGTCGAGCTCGATGTCCTCCGCGCCGCCTTCCGCCGCGGCGAGCATCAGCTCGTCCTCGTCGACGCCTTCGGCCTCGACGAGCACCAGACCGCGCCGCTCGAAGAGCCACGCGACGGCGCCCGAGCCGCCGAGGTTGCCGCCGTTCTTCGCGAACGTGTGTCGCACGTCGGATGCGGTCCGGTTGCGATTGTCCGTGAGCGCCTCGACGATCACGGCGACGCCGCTCGGCCCGAAGCCCTCGTAGATCACGGTCTCGAAGGCGGACGCGTCGGCGTCGGCGCCGGAGCCTTTCGCGATTGCGCGGTCGATGTTGTCCTTCGGCATCGAGTACGACTTCGCCTTCTCGATCGCGTTCTGCAGCGCGAGGTTGCCGGACGGGTCGCCCCCGCCTTCTTTCGCCGCCACGATGATCGCGCGCGTGAGCTTCGAGAAGAGCTTGCCCCGCTTCGCATCGGCGGCGCCCTTCTTGTGCTTGATCGACGACCATTTGCTATGCCCGGACACTCATCGCCTCCCGCACTTGATTGAGAAAGAGCTCGTGGATCCGCGTGTCGTCCGTCAGCTCCGGATGGAACGCCGCGACGAGGATCCTTCCCTCGCGCGCGAGCACCGGATGCCCTTCGACCTTGGCCAGCACCTCGACGCCCTCCCCCGCCTCCTCGATCCACGGCGCGCGGATGAAGACGGCGCGCAGCGGCTCGCCGTTGCCGATGTCCAGATCGGTCTCGAAGCTTGCGACCTGCCGTCCGAACGCGTTGCGACGCGTGCTGATGTCGGCGAGGGCGAGGTGGTCGCGGTCGAGCAGGATCATCCCCGCGCACGTGCCGAAGATCGGCTGCTCGAACGCGCGTAGAGCCTCGTCGAGACCATAGAGATGCATCAGCCGCATCATCGCCGTCGACTCGCCGCCCGGCACGATCAGGCCGTCGAGGCCGTCGAGCTGCTCCGGCAGCCGCACCTCGACCGCCTCGGCGCCGAGGCGGCGCAAGACGGCCACGTGCTCGCGGAAGTTTCCCTGCACGGCCAGGACGCCGATGCGAAGCCGGTCCATCCTCGAATTGTAGAGGCGGTTACGGGGCCGGCAGAGGCTCGTCCGCCGGATGCCGGCGGCGCGAGTGGAGACCGAGCGCGACGAGGAGGAAACCGACGAAGGCAAAGACGAGCGAGGGCACCCAGCCGCGGAACGTGCTGACGATGTTCGGCGAGAGCGAGAGGGTCCCGTGCGCCCACTCGGCGCTGAAGTGCGTCGCAGCGGCAAAGAACCCGAAGGTGCCGAACACGGCCCAGCTCGCACGGTGCATCCGGTCGCCGATCAGGACGTAGACGAGCGATGCGACCGAGATCAGCGACCAGTCCGTGTCGCCGGAATGCAGCCAGTAGAGGAAGCTGCCGCCGATCAGCGCGCCGGCCGCGAAGTGGAGCCAGAAGCCGGACGGCTTGTCGCTCGCGGCGCCGGCAGCGAAGTAGACGAGTCCGACGATCAGGGTCACGGTGGCCGACCAGTTGCCTCCGCCGGAGACGAGATCGGTGACGAAGATCCACCCCACGAAGACCGAGATCGCCGCGATGAACGGGAAGCGGAAGCGGCGCAGGTCGTCGAGCGCCGCTGCAAGCACGAGCAGCTCGAGGGACAGGCGCGCGACCGAGAAGCCCGCGAACGGCGAGCTCGACGAAACGCTGCCGTGCAGCCAGCCGAACCACGTCCAGAGCGCGCCGACGAACGCCGCCCAGGCGATGACCGAGGCGAACGCGAAGATGCCGGCCGCGATCCAGCGGCGCTGCCGCCTGAACGCGTGCGCGATTCCGTAGAGCACCGCGAGCACGAGCGCCGCCCAACCGGCGTACGCGGCGTCGCCGTACTGGCTCGAGAGATAGGCGAGCGCGCCGAGCGCAGCGGCGAGCACCGTGAGGCCACCGGCATAGAGCAGGTACGACGAGGTCGTCCACCGCGGCTTGACAGCGTCCACGTGCGGGAGTGTGTGTTCCGCGTCGGACGGCGTGCCCGCTAAAGCGGGCTGTCGGCTACCAGCCGCGGGTCTCGAGCAGCTGGCTCGGATCGAGCGTCGCCGTCGAGATGCCGACCATCGGCTCGCCGAGACCGGCTGAGACGCGCGCGAGAATCTCGGCGTCCTGGAAGTGCGTCGTCGCCTCGACGATCGCCTTTGCGCGCAGCTCGGGGTCGCCGGACTTGAAGATGCCGGAACCGACGAAGACGCCGTCCGCGCCGAGCTGCATGCAGAGCGCGGCGTCCGCCGGCGTTGCGATGCCGCCCGCGGTGAACGTCACGACGGGGAGCTTCCCGTTCTCTGCGACCCAGCGCACGAGGTCGTACGGAGCCTGGAGGTTCTTCGCCTCGGTGTAGAGCTCCTCTTCGGCGAGCGTCGTCAGCTTGCGGATGTGCCCGAAGACCGCGCGCATGTGCGTGACGGCGTTGACGACGTCACCCGTGCCGGCCTCGCCTTTCGTCCGGATCATCGCCGCGCCCTCGGTGATGCGCCGCAGCGCCTCCCCGAGATTCGTCGCGCCGCAGACGAACGGGATCGTGAACTTCCACTTGTCGACGTGATGCGCGATGTCGGCGGGCGTCAGCACCTCCGACTCGTCGATGTAGTCGACCTCGAGCGCCTGCAGGATCTGCGCCTCGGCAAAGTGGCCGATGCGGCACTTCGCCATCACGGGGATCGTGACGGCCTCCTGGATGGCCTGGATCATCTCCGGATCGGACATGCGGGCGACGCCGCCATCGACGCGGATGTCGGCCGGCACGCGCTCGAGCGCCATCACGGCCACCGCACCCGCCGCCTCGGCGATCTTCGCCTGGTCGGCGTTCACGACGTCCATGATCACGCCGCCCTTGAGCATCTCGGCGAGCCCGCTCTTGACGCGCATTGTCCCGAATTCGGCCATGTGCGGCAATTCTAGCTCAGGAACTGAGGCAGCCCTCGGCGTCGGCGAGCTCCGCCGGCGCCGGCGTGACGGTCCAGACGAGCACGGCGTTCCCCTGCGACTCCATGATGTCGTCGATGTGCGGGCGGAGCTTCCGCGGCGCGTGTGCGCGGAATGCCTGCTTGGTCGACTCCACGCCGGTTGTGTCGTCGGCGGCAAAGGCGATGGTCAGGACGTTGCCGTTGGGCGCCGTCGCCTTGAGGCCACCGTTTTCGGCAAACCCCGCGATGAAGCCCACTTTCACCGGGTTGGTCGTGACCTTGGTGAACCCCTTCTTCGCCAGGCACGCGGCCGTGCCCGTGGCCGTGTACGGCTTGTTGCTGCTGCGTGCGCCGCACCCGGCGGCGACGACGGCGAGCGCAGCGGCGGCGAAAATAAGGGGCAAGCGCCGGATCATTGCCGCGACTGTAGCCGCGGCACTTGGCGGTTCGGTGGAAGAATCGTCGCATGCAACCGTGGTCGAGAGAGCCCGCAGGCAGCATCGACGAGCACGAGGTCGAGAGCGCCGCGCTGCGCGGGAACCCGCTCGGCGACCCGCACCTCCGGCCGCTCTGGGTCTACACGCCGCCCGCCTACGCCGCCGAGCCCGACCGGCGCTTCCCGACGATCTACCTGATCCAGGGGCACACCGGCCAGATCGACATGTGGCGGAACCGCTCGGCCTTCCGGCCGACGGTGCCCGAGCTCGTCGACCGCCTCTTCGCCGAGGAGGACTGCCCACCCGCGCTCGTCGTGTTCGTCGACGCTTGGACGTCGTTCGGCGGGTCGCAATTCCTCGACTCGCCGGGTGTCGGCCGATACCACACGTATCTGTGCGACGAGATCGTCCCGTTCGTCGACGCGCGCTATCGCACGCTGGCCGCCGCCGCGCACCGTGGCATCGCCGGCAAGTCGAGCGGCGGCTACGGCGCGATGGTGACGCCGATGTTGCGGCCCGACCTCTTCGGCGGGCTCGCCACGCACGCAGGCGATGCGCTGTTCGAGCTCTGCTACCTGCCGGACTTCCGCGACGCGGCGCGCGCGCTGCGCGACGGCTACGACGGCTCGTTCGACGCGTTCTGGGCTGACTTTCGCAGCCGTCCGGCCTTTACGAAGGGCACCGACTTCCCGCTCGTCAACACCTGGGCGATGGCCGCCTGCTACTCCGCAAACGATGACGGCTCCGTCGACCTGCCCTTCGAGCCCGAGACCGGCAAGCTGCGTGAAGACGTCTGGGCGCGGTGGCTCGCCTGGGACCCGGTGCGAATGGCCGAGCATCACGCGGACGCGCTGCGCGGTCTGCGCGCGATCTACATCGACTCGGGCAACCGCGACCAGTTCTTCCTCGACCTCGGCGCGCAGGCCTTCCGGCTGGAGCTCGAGCGCCTCGGCGTCACCGACGTCTTCTTCGAGCTTTTCGACGGCACGCACAGCTCCGTCGAGTACCGCTATCCACTCGCGCTGCGCTACCTCGCCGAGCGGCTCACGTAGTCGACCTGCAGCAGTTGCGCATTGCGCGGCTTGGGCATCTCCCCGCGCGCGATGCCGCCTTCCACCTGCGCGAGCACCTGACCTCGATGTTCTCGCGTCGTCCTCCAGACGTAGCGGTGCCGCGACGGCGCCCAGCTGACCGCCTCGATCGTCCACTCGTCGGAGCGTCTCGCGCGCACGACGGCGATCGGCAGGTCGACCAAGATACGGACCACCAGAACGAGTGCGCTGCGCAGCAACCAGACGACGCTGCCGGCCATCTGCAGTACGACACCGTGGTACTCGAGCGGCGAGTCGCCTGCCGATCGTTCCGGCAGCAAGATCCGAAACACGTAGATCTCCCAGCCACGCCCGTTCGGATCCATCACGCGCGCGGCCGGCTGGAAGACGCTCACCAGTACATTGTCGCGCTGTGAAGGGGCTGCAGGGCAAACGCGTCGTCGTCACGGGCGGCACGAGCGGCATCGGTGAGGCGACGAGCCGCCGCTTCCTCGACGAGGGAGCGCGCGTCGTCGCGCTCGCAGTCGGCGAGGAGGAGATCGCAACCGCGCCGGAGCGGCTCCCCGGGCTCACGGCCGCACTGCGCTGCGACGTCGCTGACGCTCGGCAGGTCGCCGATGCGTTCGCGCAGGTGGACGAGCGGCTCGGTGGAGTCGACGTGCTCGTTGCGAACGCGGGCATCTCGATCCCCAAGCCGTTCCTAGAGATCGAGGCGGCCGACTGGCAGCGAGTGCTCGACGTCAACCTCACGGGCGTCTTTCACTGCGCGCAGCAGGCGGCGCGCCGGATGCACGCCGGAGACGGTGGCGGCGTGATCCTGATGACCGCGTCGACGAACGGGCTGACCGGGCACGAGTACTACGCCGACTACAACGCGTCGAAAGCGGGCGTGATCCTGCTGGCCCGCACGATGGCGCTCGAGCTCGCGCCAAAGGTGCGCGTCAACGCGGTCTGTCCCGGCTACGTGCTGACGCCGATGCAGGAGGCCGAATACTCGCCCGAGATGCTCGCGGAGGTGAATGCATCGATCCCGCTGGGTCGCCATGCGGCTCCCGAGGAGATTGCGGCGCTCTATGCGTTCCTCGCGAGCGACGAGGGGGCGTATTTCACCGGCGCCGTCATCTCGATCGACGGCGGCGAGACGGCGTGAGCTGAGCTCAGGCCGTCTTGAGGCCGACCGGACAAACAACACCGGTGCCGCCGAGCCCGCAGTAGCCGTTCGGCACCTTCGCGAG
>DATEXK010000152.1:0-3634 GCA_035257065.1 Gaiellaceae bacterium
CTCCTCGGCTGCGGGGAGCCGGTCGACGCGCACGATCGTCACCGAGCCGAGGTGGAAGAAGCGGAGGATCGCGCCGCGCGACTGCGGCACCGCGAAGGCGGCGACGAGGGCGGTGAGGACGAGGAGCGCGAGCCCCAGCGCGAGCGGGCGGCGGGGGCGCGCGGCGCTCGGCTCGAGCTCGTATCGGAGCTCGGGCGTCGGCGGCCACTCGACCTGCGCCGCGAGGGCGCTCAGCTCACGGGCGAAGTCCATACGCCTCCCTCAGCCGGTCCAGCGCACGTGCGGTGCGGGACTTGACGGTGCCGAGCCGAACGCCGAGCACCGAGGCGGTCTCGTCCTCGGAGAGCTC
Source organism: Gaiellaceae bacterium (assembly GCA_035257065.1). Classification (GTDB taxonomy): domain Bacteria; phylum Actinomycetota; class Thermoleophilia; order Gaiellales; family Gaiellaceae; genus Palsa-739. The sequence goes on from DATEXK010000152.1 coordinate 350, forward strand.
GAGCAGGTAGCGGCAGGCGAGGATCTCGCGCGCCTCCGCGGGCAGCTGCTCGAGCGCGGCGAGCAACGTGCGACGCCGGTCGGCAGCGAGGGCGGCTTCCTCGGGCGAGGGGGCCGCCTCGCCCGAGGAAACGGCCGACGCCGCAAGCAGGGCGAGCCGGTCGCGCCGGCCGGTCGAGCGAACGCGGTTGCGCGCCTCGTTCGCGACGATCTGCAGGAGCCACGGACGCAGCGGCTCGCCCGCCCGGAAGCGACCGAGCGCGCGCCACGCCTTGACGATCCCTTCCTGGGCCGCGTCCTGCGCGTCGGCTGCATTGCGGGTGATGACGTAGGCCACTCTGAATGCGATCTCGTGATGGATGCGGACGAGCTCTTCGTAGGCACGCGCGTCGCCAGCCTGCGCGAGCAGGACAAGGTCTCGCTCCTGTCGTGGACGGCCCTCCACTGCTGCAACTACACCGCAGGCGGCGCGCGAGTTCCAGACCCCGCGTGTCCGACAGAGCCACGTCCCGTGCCAGGCACCTGACATGTCCGCCAGAGCCCCGTCCGGTGCCAGGCACCTGACATGTCCGGCAGGGCCACGTCCGGTGCCAGGTACCAGACGTGTCCTCCGGAGACATGTCTCGGTGCCAGGCACCGAGACATGTCCGTTTCAGGCTGCTGCGACGCAACGGTGCGGCACTGTCGCTGTCGCAGGCACCTGACATGTCCTCCAGAGCCACGTCCCGGTGCCAGGCACCGAGACGTGTCCGTTCCGGGCGCGGGCGCGCAGCGGTGCGGCACTGTCGCCGTCACGCCCAATCGGACGGGTCTCGTACCGCCACGTCCGGCACCAGGTACCTGACGTGGCGTGCAGAGACCTGTCCGGATCGTCCTAGCCCTCCGGTCTGTGGGTAGCGTTGATGCATGCCTGCACGGCTCGTCGGGATCAACCACGTCGCGATCGAGGTCGGCGACATCGACGAGGCGCTCGCGTGGTACGGGCGCTTCTTCGCATTCGAGTTGCGCGGGCGCATCGGCAGCTCGATGGCATTCGTCGACATGGGCGACCAGTTCCTCGCGCTCGCGCGCGACCCGTCGCGGCCGCCGGACGCGGAGCGCCATTTCGGGCTCGTCGTCGACGACAAGGACGCGGTGCGCGCCGCGCTCACCGAGGCGGGCGTCGACCTGACACGCGCGCCGAACTTGAGCTTCCGGGACCCGTGGGGCAACCACGTGCAGATCGTCGGCTACCGCGACATCCAGTTCACGAAGACACCCGAGGTGCTGCACGGCATGGGACTCGCCGGGCTTGAAAAGACGGAGCGGGCGCTGGCGGAACTACGCGAGGCAGGGCTCGCCGGCTAAGAGCCCTACGCAGGGACGGACTGCGCGTCGCGCTTGCGGCGCGACGTCAGCGACTGGCGCTTCGTCTGCGAGAGCTCGACCTTGCGCAGGCGGATGCTCTTCGGCGTCACCTCGACGCACTCGTCGTCGCGGATCATCTCGAGCGCCTGCTCGAGCGACAGCGGCCGCGGCGGAATGAGGCGCACGGTCTCGTCGGAGGCTGCCGCCCGCATGTTCGTGAGCTTCTTCTCCTTCGTGGCGTTCACGTCGAGGTCGTCGGCGCGCGAGTTCTCGCCGACGATCATCCCCTCGTACAGGTCGACGCCCGGCCCGATGAAGAGCGAGCCGCGCTCCTGGAGGTTCGTGATCGCGAACGCGGTCGCGGGGCCGCGACGGTCGGAGACGAGGGCGCCGGTCGGCCGCGTGCGCAGCGCGCCGTGCCACGGCTCCCAGCCCTCGAAGACGTGGTGGAGGATGCCGGTGCCGCGCGTCTCGGTGAGGAACTCGGTGCGGAACCCGATCAGGCCGCGCGCCGGCACGAGGTAGTCCATGCGCGCCCAGCCCGTGCCGTGGTTGACCATCTGCTGCAGGCGGCCCTTGCGCAGCGCGAGCAGCTGCGTGACGACGCCGATGTATTCCTCGGGAACGTCGATCGCGACGCGCTCCATCGGCTCGTGCCGCTTGCCGTCGATCTCGCGCGTGAGCACCTCTGGCTTGCCGACGGTGAGCTCGAAGCCCTCGCGGCGCATCAGCTCGACGAGCACCGCGAGCTGCAACTCACCGCGCCCCTGTACCTCCCACGCATCCGGGCGGTCGGTAGCGTTCACGCGCAGCGACACGTTGCCGACGAGCTCCTGGTCGAGGCGCTGCTTCACCATCGACGCCGTGAGCCGGTCGCCCTCCGTGCCGGCGAGCGGCGAGGTGTTGATGCCGATCGTGATCGAGAGCGACGGCTCGTCGACCGTCGTCACGGGCAGCGGCCGGGGATCGTTCGGATCGGCGATCGTCTCGCCGATCGTGATCTCGGGGATGCCGGCGATCGCGACGATCTCCCCCGGTCCGGCCTCGGCGGCCGGGACGCGCGTCAGCGCCTCCGTGATGTAGAGCTCGGTGATGCGCGCGTTCGTGATCGTCCCGTCGTGACGGCACCAGGCGACGGTCGCGCCTTTGCGGAGCGTGCCGTGGCGGATGCGGCAGAGCGCGAGCCGACCGACGTACGAGTCGGCGTCGAGATTGGTGACGAGCGCCTGCAGCGGAAAGTCGGGGTCGTAGCTCGGCGGCGGAACGGTCTCGAGGATCGTCTGCACGAGCGGCCCGAGATCGTCGGCGAGCTCGTCCTCCTTCAGCCCGGCCTTCCCGGCGCGCGCGTTGCAGTAGACGATCGGGAACTCGATCTGGTGCTCGTCGGCGTCGAGGTCGAGGAAGAGCTCGTACACCTCGTTCACGACCTCCTCGGAGCGCGCGTCGGGCCGGTCGACCTTGTTCACGACGAGCACGACGGGGAGCTTCGCTTCGAGCGCCTTGCGCAGGACGAAGCGGGTCTGCGGCAGCGGCCCCTCGCTCGCGTCGACGAGCAGGAGCACGCCGTCGACCATGGTGAGGCCGCGCTCGACCTCGCCGCCGAAGTCCGCGTGGCCGGGCGTGTCGACGATGTTCAGCTTCACGCCGCCGGGCAGGCGGACGGCGGTGTTCTTGGCGAGGATCGTGATCCCCTTCTCGCGCTCGAGGTCCATCGAGTCCATGACGCGCTCGTTGACGTCCTGGTTCTCGCGGAAGGAGCCGGCCTGCCAGAGCAGCGCGTCGACGAGCGTCGTCTTGCCGTGGTCGACGTGCGCGACGATCGCGATGTTTCGGAGATCTTCTCTGCGGGCCATGGGCGGCCCACACGGTAGCGGCGGAGTCGTAGGTGCTAGAATCTGTCCAGACTGGACAGAAAGGACATGACCGTGACGCGGTGGCA
>DATEXK010000153.1:0-4072 GCA_035257065.1 Gaiellaceae bacterium
GTGCGCCTGCGGCCGAAGGCGTTCGGGCGCGACCGGCGCACGCCGATCACGAACCGCTGGCGCGGATAACGCTTCGCGATCCGCCGTAGGCGGATCGCTGGCTTCACGGGGGCAACCATGTTTCCCCCGTGGGCCCCCTTCTGGTTCGTGCTCACGGCCGGGCGCGTCACTGCTCTCGCCGAACAAGTTCGGCTCCGCGACGAAGTGCCTCGCTAGGCCCAGGGAAGGGTGTCCCAGGACGAGGGGCGCGCACGCCGTGACGGCTCAAACCCCGCCGCTGTGTACGCCTGCCGCGGGTCGAATGTCTCCTTCTTCGCGCTCGCGCCGTAGCGCGCCGCGAGCTCCGAGACCGGGTAGTGCACCCGCCAGTCCCCGCCCCGCGAACCGGCCATGAAGATCACGCACGGGCCGTCGCCGGAGCCCACGAAGATGTGCTCCGTCCCGGCGGGGCTGTGGAAGAAGTCCCACGGCCGGAGGAGCCGCTCTTCATCCTCGACGAGCAGCGTGCACTCCCCGGACAGCACGAGGAACGCCTCTTGCTGCGACTCGGAGTGGTAGAGGCCGTTCGGCTCGCCCGGCTCCAGGACATGGAGCCTGATGCCGAGCTGCGGGAACTCGAACTCCTGGCTCTCGAAGGCGCACTCCGAGCCGGACGGCTGCTTTTCGCCGTTCTCCGACGTCAACCACTGGGCGTCCCGCACGTTCACGACGAACCAGCCGTCGCCGGCGGGTGCGAGACCTGAGCCGGAGTCCTCGAGCGGAGCTTCGGGCACATCGCGATTCTAGTCAGCGACCGGCGTCGAGCGGCTCCGCCGGCGGCCCGTGCTCGAGCACGTCGCGGATGAGCTCGCGGAGCCGGCGCGGGCCCGTCATCACGCCTTCGAGCTCGTCGAGGGTGAACCAGCGCGCGGCGTGGACACCCTCGGCGGCGAGCTCGGCGGCGGAGAAGGTCGGCGCGATCTCGAAGGACTCGGTCCGCACGAGGTAGCACCGCTCGCGCTGGCCGCCGAAGCGCCGCGGGTTCACGTGCCAATGCTCGCGCGTCCAGAGGAGCGGGCCGAGCTCGAAGCGACGCAGCCCGACCTCCTCGACGAGCTCGCGGGCCAGAGCGTCTGCATCGCTTTCGCCCGGATCGACTCCGCCGCCGGGCGCCGCCCACCAGCTGCCCATCACGTCGTCGAACCGCACGAGCAGGATCCGGTCGGCCGGATCGAGGATGAGCGCGCGGGCGCCGCTGCGCTGCGGCATCCGCCACACACGGCCGGAGAGCTCGAAGAACCACTCGAGCCGGTCGAACCACGGCACGGCAGCGTTCGCGGGCGAGGTCGACGGCAACACGAAGAGCTGCGTGTCGCCGAGCGTCCGCTCCTGCAAGCCGAGCTCGGGGCGCTCGTTGAACGTGCCGCGGTAGGCCTCCTTGCCGACGAACGCGATCCAGCGCGGCTGCAGCTCCTTCGCGAGTCGCTCGAGGCGCTCCGCCGAGCCCGCGAAGTCGGAGCGGCGCAGGTCGCCGGAGCCCGGAGTCGTGCGGTAGGCGGCGTTCGTGACGCCGACGCCCTCCTTCAGCAGCTCGAACTGCTCCGAGGGCTCAAAGAGACGCGCCGTGAAGTACGCCGCATGCAGCAGACGCCAGAAGTCGTTGCGCGGATTCGCGAAGTGCGCCTGTGCGGCCGCCGAGACGCGGCCGGGGTTGATCCCGCAGAAGACGACGTCCAGGCCCGGCGCCAGGACGTCGGGGACGTCGCTCGGGGAGGTCGTCGCTACGCGGCCTCGGGCTCCGCGGCCACGCGCCGGTCGATCCGTTCCTCGAGGCGCTTGCGAATGTCCTCGCCGGAGACGGTCGTCGGGAAGCGGGGCGTGCGAGGCTCGAGCCGGACGATCGAGACGGTCGGATCCCAGGCGCCGTAGCACCGGGCCCAGCATTCCGCTTCCGTCAGCGTTCTGAGGCGCCGCACGCCCCGTAGGCTACGCACGGCTCCGGACGGCATCTCTGCCACGATGGACGGCACGTGGGCGAGAAAGCGAAGGAGTTCCGGTACGCGGTCGACCTCGCCGAGGGCGGCGTCGTCCGCACGGAGGACGGCACGCCGCTCGGCGGCGGCCCGGAGTGGACGCCGGAGCACCTGCTCCTGGCCGGGCTCCTGCGCTGCTCCGTCCACAGCCTCGGCCACCACGCGCGGCGGGCCGGGATCGAGGTGACGAGAGCGACCGGCTCGGCGAACACGCTCTTCGCCCGGCGCGAGAGCGACGGCCGATTCGCGATCGCGGAGGTCGACGTCGTCCTCCGTGTCGGGCTTCGACCACAGCCGGGAGAAGACGAGCTGGCGGCGTTACTGACGAAAGCGGAGCGCGACTGCTTCGTCGGCGCGTCGCTGACCGTCAAGCCGTCGTACACCTGGAGCATGGGCTAGAGGTCTGACGTGGACCGGCGGGAGCGGCGTCATCCCTGCTCGAGCGGCGCCATCGTCAGGCCGAAGTCCTTGAGCTGCTCCCAGTACAGCTCGGCCTGCTCCTGATCGCCCGACCACACGACGGCGAGACCCATCCGGTGGATGCTGTCGGCGAGCGCCATGCCCTTGTCGTAGTCGATGCCGGGCAGAACGGACGAGAGCGCGTAGGCGACACCCTCGAAGGTGTTGTGATTGTCGTTGAGGACGATCACGAGCCAGGGTCGCCCGAGACGCGACTCGTTCCCGGTGTCGAGGCGTTCCTGTGGCGGCGACAGCGTGCTCACCGCATCAGGGTAGTGCGATAGCGTCCGGGCCGATGAGCGCTCTCGCTTTCGACGTCGACTCCGTCCGCGCGCGCTTCAGCGCACTCCGAGCGCCGACCGCGTTCTTCGACGGGCCGGGCGGCACCCAGTGCCCCGACACGGTGATCGACGCGATCGCCGGCTACCTCCGCGAGTCGAACGCAAATCTCGGCGGCCCCTTCGCCACGAGCCGGCGCAGTGACGCGCTGCTCGCGCACGCCCACGCGACAGCAGCGAGATTCCTCGGCGGTGAGCCGGACGAGGCGATCTTCGGCCAGAACATGACGACGCTCAACTTCATGCTCACGCGAACACTCGGCCGGACGCTGAACGCGGGCGACGAGATCCTCGTGACGCGGCTCGACCACGACGGGAACGTCTCTCCGTGGCTCGAGCTCGCATACGACCTCGACCTGAAGGTCGGCTTCGTCGAGCTGCACGACGACACGACCATCGACCTGGACGACCTCGAGCGGCAGCTCACCGGTCGCACGCGCGTGGTTGCGTTCCCGCTCGCATCGAACGCCGTGGGAACGCGCACCGATGTGCAGCGCATCGTCGAGCTCGCGCACGGCGCCGGCGCGCTCGCCTGGGCCGACGCCGTGCACTTCGGACCGCACGGGCCGATCGACGTCGCAGCGCTCGGCGTCGACATCCTCCTCTGCTCGCCGTACAAGTTCTTCGGCCCGCACCTCGGCCTCGCGTACGGCCGCAGCGGGCTGCTCGAGTCGTGGCACCCATACAAGGTGCGACCGGCCGACATGACGCCGCTCAACAACCGCTTCGAGACCGGCACGCTCGCCCACGAGCTGCTCGCCGGCTTCGTCGCAGCCGTCGACTACATCGATTCGATCGGGTGGACGGCGATCCAGGCACACGAACGAGCGCTCGGACAGCAGTTTCTCGACGGCGCGCCGGACGACGTCACGCTCTACGGCCTGCCCTCGATGGAGGGTCGCGTTCCGACGTTCGCGTTCACCGTGGAGGGTCACACGCCGCGCGCGGTCGCCGAGCACCTCGCCGAGCGCGATATCGCCGTCTGGGACGGCAACTACTACGCGGTCGAGGTGATGGAGCGGCTGGGGCTCGGCGCCGAGGGAGCCGTCCGCGTCGGCTTCGTGCACTACAACACGACGGCCGAGGTCGCCCGGCTGCTCGACGGGCTGAGAGAGCTTTGACCGACGTAGTCGAGCTCCTCCGCGACCTGATCCGGTTCGACACGACGAACCCACCGGGCAACGAAGGCGAGTGCATCGGGTACGTCAAGCGGCTGCTCGACGACGCCGGCGTCGAGTCGCGGATCTTCGCCCGTGACGACGC
>DATEXK010000154.1:0-3552 GCA_035257065.1 Gaiellaceae bacterium
GTGTCCGTGTCGCGCGTCACGTTGAAGGACGGAAAGCGCGCGGACTACATCGCCTGGCGCCGCGACTCTCTCTTCCCGTTCCTCGCATCCCAGCAGGGATTCCTCTCGTCGACGTTGCTGTCGACTGACGACGCGAACGAGTTCTTCGTCGTCGAGAAGTGGACCTCGCCAGAGGCGCTCGAGCGGCACACCGCCGAGGCGCGGACCGCCGAGCTGAGAGGCGAAGAGTCGGAGCTCGTCTCCGCGTCGGTGGACGGCGGGGTCGCCGGACGCGTGATCGACGTGTTCCGAGGGCGCGGCTGACGTGACGACCGCCGAGGTGACGGTTCCCACCTCGCCCGGCGAAGCCGCCGAGCTCTTCGGCGACGGCGTCGCCGTCACGGTCGTCGGCGGCGGGACGATCGTCGTTCCGCTCGTGACGCACGGACAGCTTCATCCCGTGCATGCGCTCATGCTGCACGCGTCGGGCCTCGACGAGCTCGTGGACGGGAACACGCTGACGGTAGGCGCGACGGTTACGCTCGCGCGGCTCGCGGAGATCGCTCCCGAGCCTCTCGCCTCGGCGGCGCGGATCCCCGACATCGAGATCCGCGGCCAGGGAACGGTCGGCGGGAACCTCCACACCGGCGGCGACCTGCAGCCGGCGCTGATCGCGCTCGGCGCGCGTGTCCGCTCGGTGGGCGCGGGCGGCGAGCGGATCGAGCCGGTCGAGGACTTCCTCGCGGGCAACGAGCCGCGACTCGTGCTCGCCGTCGAGCTCGAGCGGCCGCTCGCAGGCGTCTACCTCGAGCAGCGCCGAACGCACTCGCGCACGTACGCCGTGCTCTCCGTCGCAGTCGCGCGCCGCGACGACGGTGTCCACGTCGCCGTCGGCGGTCTCGCAGAGCGCGCGCACGCCGTGGCGTGCCCCTCGGTCGAGCGGGCGCTCGCCGGAGGCGCGACTTCGCGTGACGCGGCGAAGGCCGTGCTCGAGGACGTCACGCCGGAGGACGACCCGCTCGCGTCGGCCTGGTACCGCAGGCGCGTGCTGCCCGTGCTGGTCGCGCGTGCGCTGGAGCAGCTGGAGGAGACGAGATGAAGCTCGTGGTCAACGGCCAGGAGCGCCTCGTCGAGGCCGGGCCGCTCACCCCGCTGCTGCACGTCCTGCGCGAGGAGCTCGGACTCGTCGGCGCGAAGGCCGGCTGCCAGCACGGCAGCTGCGGCACGTGCACGGTGTTGATCGACGGCGAGCCGCGGCGTTCGTGCCTCACGCCGGTTGGAGCGATCGAGGGCGCGAGCATCACGACGGCCGAGGCGCTCGGCGATCCGGCGAACCTCTCCGTCGTGCAGGCCGCGTTCGACGAGCACTACGCCGCGCAGTGCGGGTTCTGCACGCCGGGGATGCTCCTCGCGGCGACTGCGTTGATCGAGCGCAAGGGCGGTGCCGTGGAGCGCGACGAGGTCGTCGAGGCTCTCGGCGGCCATTACTGCCGCTGCACGGGTTACGTCAAGATCGTCGACGCGGTCGTCGCGGCGTCGCGCGGCGAGACCGGCACGCGTGCGCCGTCCACCCTCGAGATCAGGGCGGCGGGCTCGTGAAGGCCGTCGGTGCGAGCCTTCCCCGCTACGACGGGATCGACCACGTCACGGCTCGAAGCCGGTTCGTCGACGACTTCAGCCTGCCGGGCATGCTCTGGGCGAAGGCGTTCCGCTCACCCGTTGCGTCGGCACGCATCGTCCGCCTCGACACGACGCGCGCGGAGGCGATGCCCGGCGTGCATGCGGTGATCACGCACGCCGACGTCCCGAACAACGTCGTAGGCCACCAGGAGGTGTGGGGGATCGCGCCGGACGAGCCGTTGCTCGCCGAGCACGAGGTCCGTTTCGCCGGCCAGCTCATCGCGGTCGTCGCGGCAGAGACCGAGGCGCAGGCGCTCGACGCCGTCCAGGCGATCGAGCTCGAGCTCGAGGAGCGCACCCCGTTCCTCGACGTGCGCAACGCCTGGGACGCCGGCCGGCCGCAGGTGACCCCCGACGGGAACGTCTTCTTCTACTACCCGGACCAGCCGCAGCGGCAGATCCGCAAGGGCAACGTCGACGAGGCATTTGCCGCGGCGGACGTGATCGTCGAAGGCGTGTACCGGCCGGGTGCGATCGAGCAGGCGCCCGCGGAGCCGGCGGCGGCACTGGCGATTCCCGAGCCGAACGGCCGCGTGACGATCCACTCGACGAGCCAGGCGCTCTACTACTCGATGGACATCACCGCGCGACACCTCCGAATGCCGATGGGAATGCTGAAGTTCGTGGGCGGCACCGTCGGCGGCGGCTTCGGCGGCAAGATCGACACGAAGACCGAGCCGATCACGGCGGTGCTCGCGCTCAAGACGCAGAGGCCCGTGAAGTGGAGGCACACGCGCGAGGAGGAGATGCTCTGCTCCACGACGCGCGCAGCGTGGCACGTCGAGATTGCCGACGCGGTGACGCACGACGGGTGGATCCTCGGACGCAAGACGCTCACGCTCCACGACGCGGGTGCGTACATGATGACCTCGGCGTACGCGTGCTCGAAGCACTCGTTCCACCTCGCCGGCGCGTATTCGATCCCCGCCGTCGCGTTCAACACGTTCGTCGTGATGACGAACCACGTGCCGACGGCTGCGATGCGCGGCTTTGGCGTCACGTCGGCATCGTTCGCGGTCGAGACGCACATGAACCGCATCGCGCAGGTGATCGGGATGGATCCCTGGGAGCTGCGGCTGAAGAACGCGAATCGCGTCGGTGACAGCTCGCCGTCGCGCGTCGTGTACGGCAACCCGTCGACCGTCTCGACGCTGCTCGCCGCGGCCGAAGCCGCGGACGTGGTGCTGCCGCCCGACGAGCGGGCGATGACGAACGCGAAGCGGGAGGGAGCGCTGCTCCCGGCGCACCTCGTCGAGCAGCAGCGCGAGCCCGTGACGCACCCGCTCGTGTGGCGCGACAACCGCCCCGCGCTCGAGGGAGGCGTCTGATGGCTCTGCACCGAGGTCGCGGGATCGCGACGATCGAGTACCCGACCGGCATGAACCAGGGCGGCGACCCGTCGCAGGCCTGGATCAAGGTCAAGCCGGACGGCCACGTCGACGTGTTCTCCGGCACGGTCGACGTCGGGCAGGGCTCGAAGACCGTCCACACGCAGATCGCCGCCGACATGATCGGCGTCCCGTACGACACGGTGACGATGAACAACTTCGACACGGACACGTCGCCGGTGAGCTTCGGGACGTTCGCGTCACGCGGGACGTTCATCGACGGGAACGCGATCGCCGTCGCCGCCTATCGCACACGTCAGCGTCTGCTCGAGGTCGCCTCGCGGATGATGGAGGTCGATCCGGAAGACCTCGAGATCGCCGACGGCGACGTCGCCGTGCTCGGTGCGCCGGAGCGGAAGGTGAGCGTGGCGGAGGTCGCCGCGACCGCGTCCTGGACGTACGGCGAGATGATCGTCGGCTCGGGCGCCTGGATGTTCCCGCACGTCGAGCCGGACAAGGAGACCGGCGAGTGCGAGCCGCACGCGGCGATCTCGTACGCATCGTG
>DATEXK010000155.1:0-4468 GCA_035257065.1 Gaiellaceae bacterium
CCGATCTCCATGACCTTCGCGCTCCGGTAGAAGGGCTCGTTCCGGTCGCTGAAGAGGCGCTTCATCATGTCCCGCTTGCTTCCCGCGTAGACATGCGCCACCTCCGGTTGCTCCTGGAACACGGCTCGCATGAGCGTCGGCAGCTTCGGGTCGATGTCGGTGATCTCCTGAAACTCGTCGAAGTAGAGAACGACGCGCTTCTTCTGCTCGGCTGCAAGTTGCGCCGGCAGCTCGAAGAGCCGCTCCAGGGTCGCATCGATGTCCTCTTCTGCGTGCGATGCGCTGAAGCTGAAGCTGAACGACGCGTCTTCGGGATTGACGGTGATCACCGGCGCGATCCTGAGGCCGGCGAACATCTTCAGATGATCCTTCGCCTGCTCCTTCGCCTTCACCGCCTTCCCCTTGGCGAGATCGCGGTAGATCGACCGGGCGAGCGCCGACGCGAGCTTCTCCTTCGTCGGCGTCTTCATCAGATCGACCTCCGCAACGAGCACGCCCGCGGCCGCGAGGCGTTGCGTCGCCCGCCGGACGAGCGAGGACTTGCCGTACCTGCGCGGCGCGATCAGCGCGACGTTCTGACCGTTGCGCAGGTCGGCCTCGAGCGACTTCAGCTCGCTCTGGCGGTCGGTGAACGCCTCGTCGAGGGCGAGGTCGCCGTAGTAGAACGGGTTCGAGATCCGCCGCGCGCCGGCCATTGCCGCCGATCATACATCTTTGCGTGATGGATTGGACGCTATTTGGCGTAACGCTCTGTTGCGTGATCTATCGATCGCTCTTCCGCGTGACGCAAGCGTGCGTGACCGTGACGGTGGGCCGCCGGTACGTGGTCAGATGGGAAGCGTGAGGCTCTCGATGTCGCGCGGATAGTCGGTGAGGATGTCGATCCCGTCGGGAGTGACGGCGACCGTGTCGGAGTGGCGGAAGCCGCCGAGGTCGCCTGCGTAAAGACCAGGCTCGATCGTGAACACCATGCCCGGCTCGACCGGCGTGAAGTCGCCGAGGTCGAGGAACGGCGCCTCGTGGTTGCGCAGCCCGATCGCGTGCCCGACGTGCTGGCGCCAGTAGGGCAGCAGGTCGTTCTCCTGGAAGTAGCGCAGCACGGCGCCGTCGACGTCGGCGCACGTGACGCCGGGCCGGAGCGTGTCGAACGCGACCTGCTGCGCGGCGACGGTGTGGTCGAAGAGGCGGCGCATCTCGTCGGTCGGCGGCCCGATGACCATGCCGCGCTCGAGCTCTGCGTTGTATCCCCAGATCGGCGCGCTCGTCTCGGTGACCAGCATGTCGCCCGCCTGGAACTCGATGTTGTGCGCGACCGCGTGCGCCCACGAGCTGCGCAGGCCGATCTGGCCGCGGTAGCCGGCCGACACACCGTCTGACGACGCCTGCTGGCCGCCGTACGTGTCGCCGAGCTCCCGCAGCATCGCGAGCGTCGCCTCGTATCCCGCCCGGAGACTCGCCTCGGCTTCGGTCGCGCCGGGGTGCGTGTACTCCTGCAGCAGGCGATGTGCATGCTCGCACCAGCGTGCGCTCTCGCGGATGAGCGCGATCTCGTTCTCGCTCTTGCGCACCATCATGCTCTCGATCACCACCGCGAGCAGCGCGACGGTGCTCCCCGTCGCATCGCCGAGCCCCGGGCCCTGGTAGCCGAGGATTCCCGGGTAGCCGTCCTGATCCGCGCCGACCGAGCCCTTGATGCCGAGCTCGCCGAGAACGCGCGCGAGGATGCGCATCGGATGCTCCGTCCCTGGGTACTCCGGGTACGCCTCGACGCGCTCGAACGTCGTCTCGGCACGCACGCGTTCGACCTCGAACTCGGGGACGAGCACGACCATCTCCTCCGCTGCGCTCTGCGCGAAGATGACCGGCCGTTCCGTCGCAAGGAAGTTGAAGCTCGTGAAGTACTGGATGTAGCTCGCGTCGAAGAGGACGTAGCCCGCGAGGTCTTCGCGGCGCACGTGCTCGAGCAAGCGCTCGCGCCGCGACTCGAGCTCCGCCGTCGGAATACCGGTGCGTGGCTGCGTCTTCTCGTTCACGTTCCCCCCCGTGTCGCGCGTTTGCGGCACGTTACCGCGGCGGTCCAGCGCCACAGCGCGGGAACCGTGGCACCCAGGCGCGACGAGCGCGCTACTGCGAGGAGGCGGGGAGATCGGCGAGCGTCGACTCGAGCTTCGCGAGCAACTCGTCGTTCGCGAACGGCTTGGCCAGCAGCTGCGACGGGTCGACGCGATGCTCGCGCTGGTAGCCCGACATGAAGAGGACGCGGATCGACGGCTGCAGCCCCTGGATCTTCGCGGCCAGCTCGACGCCGTTCATTCCAGGCAGGACGATGTCGCTCAGGAGCAGGTCGAACGGAGGCTCCCGCTCGAAGATCTCGAGCGCCACCGCGGGATCCTCGGCCGCCACGACGTCGTAGCCCCCGTCGCTGATCACTCGCAGCAGCACACCGCGCACGACCTCGGAGTCCTCGACCATGAGGATCCGGGTGCGCCTCTTGGGCCCGCCGGGCCCGGACGCCGCGTCGCTGGTCGGGAGATAGATACGGAACGTGCTTCCCTTGCCGGGCTCGCTCGTAACCTCGATGCCGCCGTGGCTCTGCTTGACGATGCCGAAGACGCTCGACAGGCCGAGCCCGGTGCCCTCGCCGACGTCCTTCGTGGTGAAGAACGGCTCGAAGATGCGCTCCTTGACCTCCACCGACATGCCGTCGCCCGTGTCGCTGACCGAGAGCGCGAGATAGGCGCCCGGCTCGAGGTCGAGGGTCGGCGCGAGCCCGTCCGCACGGACCGCGACCTGCTCGGTCTCGATCGTCAGGACGCCTCCGTCCGGCATGGCGTCGCGCGCGTTCAACGCGAGGTTGAGCAGAACCTCCTGAACCTGGGTGTCGTCGGCGAGCAGCGCAGGAAGCGTCGGGTCGAGCCGCGTGACGATCGCGATCTGCTCGCCGAGCAAGCACTCGAACATCGCCGCCGTCTCGGCGACGAACGCGTTGAGATCGATCTCACGGGGCTGCATCGTCTGGCGACCGCCGAACGCGAGCAGCTGCTTCGTCAGCGACGCCGCCCTGCGGGCGGTCTGCTCGATCTGGATGAGATGACCGGCGACGGGCGAGTCCTCCTCGACCTCGTTGCGGGCCAGACCGGCATAGCCGAGGACGCCGACGAGCAGGTTGTTGAAGTCGTGCGCGATGCCGGCTGAGAGCTGGCCGATCGCCTCGATTCGCTCCGACTGGTGGAGCTGCTCCTCGGCGGCGTTGCGGAGCGTGACGTCCTCGACCACCGCGATGAAGAACGCCGGCGCGCCGTGCGCGTCGCGGATCAGCGAAGTAGAAGAGCTGACGGCGATCTCGCCGCGCCCACAAAGCAAGCGGTACGCGATCCTCGTCGTGTCGGACTCGAAGCCGCCCTCGAGCATCCGTTCGGAGTGCTCGCGCACCCGCAGGACATCGTCGGGATGGATGAGCTCGTGGATCACCATCGAGCCGAGGTCGGCGGCCGCGTGGCCGTAGATGGCGAGCATCGCCGGGTTGGCGGCGCTGATCCGGCCGTCGAGATCGACGATCTCGATGCCGACCGGGGCGTTCCGCCAGACGACCTCGAACTGCATGAGCGCCTCGACCTCCTTGCGCTTGGCATCGAACTCCGCCGCGGCGGTCACGGCGGACGAGAGCACGACGCCGAGCAGCTCGAGCGTCTGGCGGTCTGCCTCGTGGAGTCCCTCGGTCTCGGAGGTGCTCATCACGCTCAGAGAGCCGACGATCTCGCCGCCGCTGAAGAACGGGACGCAGATGTGCGACCGCTCTCCGAGTCTGGCGACGAGAGCCTGGTTCAGTCGCGGGTCGCTCAGCGAGTCTTCGATCAGGATCGCGCGACCCGAGCTGGCCGCGTGCCAGGTCACGCTTTCGGCAAGCGGGCGACGACTTCCGACGAGCGGCGTGGTGATACCGCGGGCGGCGCGCAGGACGACCTCGTCCCCCTCCATCAGGTTCACGGCTGAGCCGTCGCCTTGGGTGAGCAAGAGAGCCCGGTCGGCGATCAGCTGCATCACCGCTTCGAGATCGAGCCCGACCGCAGCGATGTCGCGTTGCGTCTCGACGATCTTCGCGAGCTTGCTGTTCTCGCGCAGCGCGACCTCGCCGTCCTTGCGCTTGCTGATGTCCTCGATCATCAGGATCGTGAACACCGGCGCGCCGTCGGCGTCGCGCTCGAGCACGGTCGCCCTTGCTCGGGCCCAGAACATCTCCCCGTTCTTGCGGACGTAGCGCTTCTCGATGTCGTAGGAGTCGCGGGTCCCGTCGACGATCTCGCCGTAGAGCGTGACGCAGCGGGCGAGATGCTCCGGATCGGTGATGTCTTCGATTCCCAGGTGTCCGAGCTCGGCGGCGGAGTAGCCGAGCATCTCTTCGATTTCGGTGTTCGCCTCGACCACGCGCGCGGAGGCATCGAGGCGGAGGAATCCGATCGGCGCGCCG
>DATEXK010000156.1:0-2888 GCA_035257065.1 Gaiellaceae bacterium
CTTCCTCGTCGGTCTAGCCGCGGTGAACGTGGGCATCGCCGCCGCGGCCGCCGCTGCGGCGACCGCGCACGCGCGCGACCGCCGCTACCCCGATGGCTCGTCGCTTGCCGAGGTGCAGTACGTGCAGCATCTGATCGCCGACATGGATCTCCTGACGCGTCAGGCCCGCCTGCTCGTGCGCGAGGCGGCACGGCTCGGCGAGGCCGGCGATCCGTCGGCGCTCGTCGCGATCATGGAGGCGAAGGTCGTCGCGACGGAAGCGGCGACGGCGGTCACCCAGAAGGCCCTCGACGCGACCGGCGGCCAGGGCTACACGCCCGCGCTGCCCGTCGAGCGGCACCTGCGCGACGCCCGCGCCGGCGCGGTCATGGCCCCGACGAATGCCGTCCTCCGCAGCTGGATCGGCAAAGCCCTCGCGGGCCTCCCGGTGCCGTGAGCGGCCGCGACGACACCACCCTCGTCGGGGCGGTCGCCTACCACCCACGGATCGTCACGATCTGGGAAGGCTTCCGCGAGTACTTCGCTGCGCAAGGCGTTCCGACGGACTACCTCCTCTACTCGAACTACGAGCGGCTCGTCGACGCGCTGCTCTCGAGGGAGGTCGACATCGCGTGGAACACGAACACCGCCTACGTTGCGGCGGAGGAGGAAATCGGCGGCGACGCGCAGGTGCTCGGCATGCGTGACGTCGACGCGGACTTCCGCACGGTGATCGTGATGCGGCGTGGGGAAGAACTCGACACAGCGGCCGCGCTTGCCGGACGACGGCTCGCGCTCGGCAGTCGCGACTCGGGGCACGCGGCGATCCTGCCGCTGCACTACCTCGCGGCTGAAGGTCTCGACGCGGCGAAGGAGACGACGCTCGTCCGCTTCGACACCGACCTCGGCAAGCACGGCGACACTGGCGACTCCGAGCTGCTCGTCGTCCGTGCGGTCGCGGAGGGCGACGCTGACGCAGGTGCGATCGGCGATGCGACGTGGGCGTCGTTCCGTTCGTCGGGCTTCGCACCGGCGGGCGAGCTCGAGGTCGCCTGGAGAAGTCCCACGTACTACCACTGCAACTTCACGGCGTTGCCGTCGTTCGACAGCGTGCGCGCCCGACGCTGGAGCGAGGCGCTGCTCGGGATGAGCTACGACGAGCCGGAGCTCCGGGCAGTGATGGATCTCGAAGGCGTGAAGCGGTGGCTGCCGGGCGACAAGTCCGGCTACGTCGACCTGACGGAGGCGATGAGGGAGCAGGGCTACCTGGGATGACCGTGCACCGGGTCGACGCCGGTCCGCTCGAGCTCGGGGGCGGGCTGGAGGTGCTCGTCCGTGCCGCCCTCGAGAGCGTCGCCGTCGGCGGGGAGCTCGAGGTCACGACGCCGTCGCGGGCCGTGGCCTACGAGCTTCCCGCGTGGGCCCGGATCTCGGGTCACGAGCACGTCGGCGAGGGCGTCGAGGACCGGGAGGGGAAGCGTTCCTTCGTGGTGCGCATTCGCCGCGGTGCGGCGACCGGTGTGCTCGCGGGGCCGCTCCCACCGGTCGGCGAGCCCTTGCCGGTGAAAGGCGGGCACCTGCACCTGTCGGCGTTGCGCGCAGCCGAGCCGGTACCGGTGCTTGCCGATCCGACGGGCGGGCTCGTCCCACTGGGTGCACTCGCGGAAGCCGGCGGTCCGGCGCATGCGTGGCGGCTGAACGAGCGCGACCGCATGTGGGCCGACGAGCTCGCGTCGCTCAGCGAGCGTGCTGCGCGCGCGCAATGGGATGCGACGCGCGACATCCCGTGGGCCGAAGCCGCGGGCTTGCCGGCTCACGTCGAGCAGGCCGTGGCGCAGGTGATGACGTACATCGCCCAGAACGAATACGCCGCGCTGTACGTGCCTGCGCGCTTCCTACCCCAGGTGAATCCGCGCTACGCGGAGGTGCTGCTCTGGCTCTCGAGCCACGTGCACGACGAGGCGCGCCATGTCGAGGTGTTCACGAAACGCGCGCTCGCGGGCGGCGCCCGTGCGTACGCGCTCGCGTCGACCGATCTCTCGCTGCACTCGCTGCTCGAGGAGAGCGACTTCTCCGCGGCGGCGCTGCTGCTGAACGTGCTCGGCGAGGGCACGTTCCTCGACCTCCTCCGTTTCGTCGAGCGTCATGCGCCCGACGCGGCAACAGCGACCGCTGCGCGGCTGGCGCATCGGGACGAACGCCGCCACGTGCAGTTCGGCATCGCCCACGTCCGCCGACGGCTTGAGCTGGGTCCTGACGAGCGCAACGCCCTGGTCGCCGCCGCCGAGGCGCGCGCTGCGAAGCTCACGAGCCTCTCCGGCCTGAGCCCGCTGTTGTCGGAGTCGCTGATCCTCATGGCGTCGCGCTCCCTCCAGCCGTCCGATCTCGCCGACGCCGGGTCGGCGCTGCGCCGCCTGATGCAGACGATGGAACGAAACCGCGTCCGCCGCCTCCGCGCCGCAGGCTTCGACGCGGCGACCGCCCGTTATCTCTCCGATCTGCATACGCCAAATCTGATGTAGCTGCGCGCGGGACGATCAACGCCGCAGCCGACGACGACGCGCCCGGCGCGACGTGCCGGAAGCGGCTCAGTCGATCTCGACGTCGAAGTCCCAGGAGACGATCGGCGCCGTCCTCTCCGGGGCCCACCTGAGGCGTCCGCCGCCCGTGGGGAGGATGTCTTTCACCGTGAGGGTTACCGTCTGGCCGGGTCGGACCCGCAGCGGCGGGACGCCCCCGCCCGTAGCCGTCACCGTCGGACGATGGAGTCGGCCGAGCTCGTCGAGAATCGTGAACGCTTTCGCGTTGAGCAGAATGACCCCTGAGGCCGATGTGAGCGTGACCGTGAACGTGCACGGGGTCGTCTTGGGCACCGGGAAGCGCCCCTCCTCGGGGACGACCGGGCCGAC
>DATEXK010000157.1:0-6246 GCA_035257065.1 Gaiellaceae bacterium
TCGCCCTCCGTCCCACACCGCGCCTCGAGGTCGACGGTCCACCGCTCCCTCCCCGGCGCCTGATGGTCCGCGTCGCCGGGACCGGCGATGCCGACTGGTTTCTCCGCAGCGGGCGGGCCGGCTACGACGGGATCGCCGCACACGTGCCGGTCGCCGAGCTCGAGTCGGTGCTCGACTTCGGCTGCGGCTGCGGCCGAGTCACGCGCTGGTGGAGCGACTTCGACGGCCGCGTCGCCGGCAGCGACGTCAGCGGATCGGCGATCGACTGGTGCCGGGCCAACCTGCCGTTCGCTCGCTTCGAGCGGAACGCGCTCGCGCCGCCGCTCGTGTTCGACGACGAGAGCTTCGACCTCGTCTACGCACTCTCCGTCTTCACACACCTCACGGCGGATCTCCAGCTCGCGTGGCGCGACGAGGTGCGGCGCGTGCTCCGGCCGGGCGGACTGCTGCTCCTCACGACGCACGGCCGCTCCTATCTGCCTCGCCTCGGCGAGGAGGAGCGCGCGAGCTTCGAGCGCGGTGAGCTCGTCGTGCGCTGGGGCGACGTCGCCGGGACGAATCTCTGCAGTGCGTACCACCCCGAGACGTACCTCCGCGACACGTTCGCCGGCGGCTTCGCGTTTCTCGAGCTCGAAGCTGAGGGAGCACGAGGAAACCCGACGCAGGATCTCGTACTGCTGCGCAAGGAGTGACGAGTCAGTGAGCACCTCGAGCAGGCCGCCGTTCCTCCGCTGCCTTCCGGCCTGCGTGGTCGCGCTGGCGCTCGCAGCGCCCGCTTCCGCTGCTCCCCCGCTCCATCGCCTCGTCGGAGGCGTGATCGTGAGCGCGCTCGCCGGCCCGCCGAAGGAGTCGTTCCTCGCCCACGTGCGGCACGGCGACATGGGGGGCGTGATCCTCGTCGGCCACTGGTCGTCCTCCGCGCAGATCGCCGATGTGAGCCGGCGGTTGAAGGCCACCGCATGCGAGGCCGGCACTCCGCTCCTGGTGGCCGTGGATCAGGAGGGCGGACGGATCCGCCGGCTCCCCTGGGCCGCGCCGGCGGCGTCGGCGCGCACGCTCGGCGGCCGCAGTGCCGCACACGTCGGGACCGAGGCCAGGGCGACCGCGGCGGCGCTCCGCCGGGCGGGTATCGACATCGACTTCGCACCGGTCACCGACACGCAACTCTCGACGCGGAGCTTCCTCGGCGACCGCACGTTCTCGAAAGATCCCACCGTTGTCGGGCGCGTCGTCGCCGCGTTCGTGCACGGGCTCCAGTCCGGCCACGTCGCAGCGACGGCGAAGCACTTCCCCGGCCTCGGAGCAGCGACGGCGAGCACCGACGACCAAGCAGCAAGTCTCCATCGCGTGCGCCTGCAGCCGTTCCGCAGCGCGATCGCCGCAGGCGTACAGCTCGTGATGGTGTCGAACGCCGCGTATCCGGACCTCGATCCCTCGGACCGCCCGGCCGTCTTCTCGTACGTGATCGTCACCGGTCTCCTTCGCGGCGTGCTCGGGTTCGACGGTGTCGTCGTCACGGATGCGCTCGACGCTCCCACCCCGGCGGGGGCAACGCACGCGCCGGCGCGCGCGATCACCGCGGGCGCCGACCTGCTGCTTTACACCTCGGCAGCCGCCGCCCGGCGCGGCTACGAGAGCTTGCTGGCCGATGCGCAGGCGGTTCCGCTGCTCCGGCAACACATCGCTGCGGCGGCGGCGCGGATCCAGGCGCTGAAGGACTGGCTCGGGACCCGCTGCTAGGTCTTCGACGCCTTGAGCGAGAAGAGGAACGGAACGTTCTCGTGACCCGGCACGCGATACCAGCCGTCCTCGCCCTTCACCATCGCAGGCAGCCACTGGAACATGCAGAACGGGAACTCGTGCAGGAAGTCGACCCGGAGACCGTTGCTCGCGAGTGCATTGACGACGTCCGATAGCGGGTGACGCCATTCGAACGTCGTCTTGTTCCGGAGGATCGCGTTTCGGTCGGCGTACGAGCCGTCACCCGTCTCCTCGATCGGACCAAGGTCGAAATACGGCTCACTCGCGACCAGTTCGCCGTCGCGCTCGCTGAACAGCGCCCCGGCGGGATGCTGATCGACGATGTAGAAGAAACCGCCTGGTGCGAGGAAGTGATCGATGACCTTCCCCCACTCTGTGAGATCGGGGAGCCAGCACAGCACGCCGTAGGACGTGAAGACGATGTCGAACTCGCCTTCGAGATGCTGCGGAAGGTCGTAGATGTTCGAACACACGAAGTCGGCCTCGACACTCAATTCCTCGCTCAGCTGCCGCGCGAGCCCGATTGCCTCAGGGGAGAAGTCGGCGCCGACGACGCGTGCGCCTCGCTTCGCCCACGAGATCGTGTCCATCCCGAAGTGACATTGGAGGTGCAGAAGGCGCTTGCCTCGAACATCGCCGACCTCTTCGGTCTCGATCGTCCTCAGCGTCTGACGGCCCGTGCGGAACGTGTCGAGGTCGTACCAGTCCGGCGCGCGCACGTGCACGCCGACGAGCTCGTCCCAGAACGCACGGTTGCTCTCGATGCGCGCGTCCACCGCGTCAGAGGCCGAGGCGCTCGAGCGTCGCCTCGTCGCGGCGCCAGCGGGGCCGCACCTTGACGAACAGCTCGAGGAAGACCGGATGGCCGAGCAGCGCCTCGATCTCGGGGCGGGCGCGCACGCCGATGTCCTTCACCATCGCGCCGTTCTTACCCACGAGGATCTGCTTCTGCGAATCCGTCTCGACGAGGATCACGGCACGCACGAACTTGTCGCCGAGCTCCTCGACCTCGGCGGAGATCGCGTGCGGCACTTCGTCGCGGGTGAGCTGCAGCGCCTTCTCGCGGACGAGCTCGCCGATCTGCGTCTCGATCGAAAGGTCCGTGCGCTGATCGGCCGGGAAGTAGAGCGGCCCTTCGGGCAACAACGCGACGAGCTCGCTGCGCAGGTCGGCGATGCCGTCGCCCGTCTTGGCGCTGACGGGATGGAGCGCATGGAAGTTTCCGAGTCGCGCCGCCGCCGTCATCTGCTGCGCGATGTGACCGCCCTTGAGGCGATCGACCTTGTTCAGCGCGATCACGACAGGAACGCCGAGCGCGAAGACCCGCGAGGCGATGAAACGGTCGCCGGCGCCGATGCGCTCGCGCGCGGACAGCACGAGCACGACGGCGTCGACGTCCTCGAACGCGTTGTTCACCGTCTTCTGCATCCGCTCCGTGAGCGCGTCGAGCGGGCGTTGGAAGCCGGGCAGGTCGACGAGC
The DNA here is from genome assembly GCA_035257065.1 of Gaiellaceae bacterium. Lineage (GTDB taxonomy): Bacteria > Actinomycetota > Thermoleophilia > Gaiellales > Gaiellaceae > Palsa-739. The sequence continues at coordinate 3,242 of DATEXK010000157.1, forward strand.
ACGAGCTGGTAGTCGTCGCCGTTCGCGATGCCGAAGATTCGCTGGCGGGTCGTCTGCGGCTTGTCGGAGACGATCGCCACCTTGCCGCCGCAGAGAGCGTTGACGAGCGTGGACTTGCCGACGTTCGGACGTCCGGCGATCGCGACGAAGCCGGACTTCATGTCGGCAGATCCCAGCCGTCGGGCAACAGGCCGGCGGGCGAGTACTCCGCGATCGAGCCGTCCTCGCGGCGGAACGCGACCAGTTCGAACTGCCATTCGTGCAGCCACTGGCGGCAGCCGCCGCAAGGGGACGCGTTGATTCCGATCGCCTCGAGGTCACCGGGGCGAAGGCCTTCGCTCGCGGCCTTTGCGATTGCCGTTCGTTCGGCGCAGATGCCCAGTGGATACGCGGCGTTCTCGACGTTCACGCCGTCGAAGAAGCGGCCGTCCCTCGTCAGCACGGACGCGCCGACGAGGTAGTTGGAGTACGGCGCGTACGCATTCGCGGCGGCCGCTTCTGCACGGATGACGAGCTCCTCACCGGTCATGACAGCACCTGGAAGACTACGAGCGTGACGAGCGCCCCGAGTGCGCCTCCGTAGAGGACCTCGAGCCCCGAGTGCACGCCCGCCTCGACCCGCGTCTGGGCGACGAGCAGCGCCATCAGGAACGTGAGGGACGAGATGAGGAAGCGGTGGTCGTCGCCGATCACATACGTCGCGGCGGTCCAGCCTGCGAAGGCGACGGCGGCGTGCCCCGACGGCAGCCCGCCGCGCAGTGGAGTGCCCCGGCCTGTCCACGCCTTCGTCGCGATCACGACGAGGATCACGATCACGAGCGCAACGAGCGTGATCTCGGCGGGAGCGTCGCGGATGCGATCGAGCAGACGTGCGCTGCGATGCGCGGCGGCGTGCGCAAAGACGAGATAGCCGATGGCGACCGCCGTCGCCGAGGAGATGAGCACCGCGCCGGCCGCGACGTCCTTGGCGAGCTTCGCATTCGGGTCGAAGGACGTCGTCGACGCGTCGATGGCGCCCTCGATCGCAGAGTTCACCATCTCCGAAACGAGCACGAACGCGATCGCGAGCAGCAGCACGATCAACTCGATCCGGTCGACTCCGAGCGCAGCCGCCGCGCCGATCACGGCGATCGCGACGAGGAAGTGAATGCGCAGGTTTCGCTGCGTGCGCAGGACGTGGATGATCCCTTCGAACGCGTAGTTGAAGCTGTCGAGCAGCGACGGCGCGCGTCCGATCGCCGGCGGCGAAGACCTGTGCCGCTCGTGCGGCTCGCGTCGAGACGTGAGGAGGCTCATCGGTGGAGCGCCTCCCGCGCTTCCATCTCGGCGCCGTGGTCGTACCCGACGAGATGCAGAACGGCGTGGACGAGCGGGCCCTGCCACTCTTCTCCAACGACTTGCGGGCACATCACGACGTCGCCGAGCTGGCGCGGCAGCCCGTCGGGCAGATCGTCGAGCGCGTCGAGCGGGAACGCGAGCGCGTCCGTCGCCTCGTCGATCTCGAGATGCTCGAGCTTGAGCGCGCGGCTCTCCTCGGGGCCGACGAACACGAGCCCGAGGTCGCCTGACTCGACTCCTTCGCCGGCGAGCACCTTGCGGGCGAGCTCGACGGCGCCGGCCTCGTCGACGGCGACGCCCGACCGGTTCTCGACCTCGACCTCGATCACCGCTTCCGCTCGGTCCCGGTCTCCTCGGAATGCTTCTTGTACGCCTCGACGATCCGCTGCACGAGCTTGTGGCGCACGACGTCCTCGTGCGTGAAGTTCACGAACGCGATGTCGTCGATCGAGCTCAGGATGTCGCGCACCTGAATCAGGCCCGACGCCTGCTCGCGCGGCAGGTCGATCTGCGTCACGTCACCGGTGATCACGACCTTCGAGCCGAAGCCGAGGCGCGTCAGGAACATCTGCATCTGCTCCGGTGAAGTGTTCTGCGCCTCGTCGAGGATGATGAAGCTGTCGTTCAATGTCCGACCGCGCATGAACGCGAGCGGCGCGACTTCGATCGTGCCGCGCTCCATGTATGCGTTCAGCTTCTCGGGGTCCATCGTGTCGTACAGGGCGTCGAAGAGCGGGCGCATGTACGGGTCGACCTTCGCCAGCACGTCGCCGGGCAAGAAGCCCAGACGCTCACCGGCCTCCACCGCGGGGCGCGTGAGGATCAAGCGGCCGACCTGGCGCTCGGAGAGAGCGGCCACCGCGAGTGCGATTGCAAGGTAGGTCTTGCCCGTGCCCGCGGGTCCGATCCCGAACGTGACGGTGCACTTGCGGATCGCGTCGACGTAGTGCTTCTGCGTGACCGTCTTCGGCGTGATCCGCTTGCCGCGATGCGACCAGATGACGTCGTCGAAGATCTCGCGCACGTCCTCGGACTGGTCGATCGCCCTGACGATCGTCTCGACCGTCCCGGCACCGATCGCCTGGCCGCTCTCGACGAGCTCGACGAGCTCTTCGACGACGGCGCGGGCCTCGGCGACCTTGCCCTTCTCGCCGTCGAGGGTGAGGCGGTTGCCGCGCAGGTTCACCTTGCAGTCGAGGCGCTCGCGAAGCGCGGTCAGCACGCCGTCGCCGATGCCCGCGAGCTCGGCGGCGGCCTCATTCGAGATGTCGAGGACTTCTTGCACGGCCCTTAGTGTAAGAGAGCGGCCGTTTAACGGATCTTGACCGTCCTTTGAGGGGTGCGCCGTATACCGAGGGCTCCCGCCGTCGTAGGAGGTATCCCATGAGGCCGTCGCTCCGATCCCTCGCGCTTGCCGCGCTCGCGGCATCGATCGCCCTCGCGCCCCTGCTCGCCGCATCCCCCGCGCCTGCAGCAGATGCCGTCACCGTCCCGGACGTCGGCGGCCTGATCTGGCAGGACGCCGTCACGGCGCTCACGAACGCCGGGCTCGTGGCGCGTTCGGCCGGCGACGGTGTCGTCGTCCCCGACGCGTCGACGGTCGCCGACCAGTGCCCGCGCGCGAACGCGTCGGTCGCGGCCGGTTCGACGGTCACGCTCTCGGTCCG
>DATEXK010000158.1:0-2768 GCA_035257065.1 Gaiellaceae bacterium
CCGGGACGCAACTCGGGCTCGCGCTCGTCGGCGTCATCGCGGCCTACGCCTTGACGATGGCGGTGCACCCGGAAGCGCTTTCGCTTGCGCCGATGGGCCCCGAGCTGACGAGCCGCTTCTTCGGTGTGTCGAACCTGCTCGAGACGCTGCTGCTCGCGCCTGCGCTCATCGGCGCCAAGCTGCTCAAAGACCGCTTCGGCTGGCCGGCCTTCGCCGCGGTGGCGCTGCTCTCGCTCGTGACGATCGCCGAGAACCAGTTGGGCTCGGACGGTGGCGGCGCTATCGTGATCGGCGTGGCCTTCGCGGTGCTCGCGGTCGCGATGTCGGGCGCTGGGTGGCGGTTCATCGTGCCCGCGCTCGGGCTCGCCGCGCTCACGGTCTTCGCGCTGCTCGATCTCGACGCCGCCTCGAACAGCCCCGACCATCTGCGCGGCGCGTTGCACGGCGGTGTCAACGGCTTCGCGCATGTTGCGACGAACCGTGTGCCGCTCGCGTACTCGCGGATGATCGAGCAGTGGTGGCTCCTCGTTCCCGCCGCCGCCGCGCTCGTGATCGGCGTCGCCGCCGCACGCTCGCGCACGACCTCCGCGCTCGGGCTCGCGATGCTCGCTGCGCTCGGGGCATCGCTGCTCGTGAATGATTCGCCCGGGCCGGTCATGATCGCGGGACTCGCCGTCGTGCTCTCGATCGAAGGCGGCCTCGTGTATCGCACCCTCACGGTGCCCGTCCTGCGACGGCTCGCCGCCGCGCCCACTCCGGTTCCGCAACAGCCGTGACCCGCTCGCATCCGCTCGCCCGCGAAGCGCTCCTCTCCGCCGCGGCTGCGGCACTCGTCGCTGCGCTGCTCGCGTGGCTCGGGCCCCCCGGCACCGACCTCGCGGCGCATGCGTATCAGCGCACGCTCTTCCTCCAGCACGGCTTCACGCTCTGGAACAACTTCTGGTACGCCGGCCGCTACAGCTTCGTCACCTACAGCCTCCTCTACTACCCGCTCGCCGCGTGGCTCGGCATCCGGCTGCTCGCGGTTGCGACGATCGCGCTGGCCGCGCTTGCATTCGCGGTCGTGCTCGGCCGCGAATGGGGGCCGACGGCGCGCTGGTCGAGCCGTAGCTTCGCCGTCGTCTGGGCGGGAATCGTGCTCTCCGCCGCCTTCCCGTTCGCGCTCGGCATGGCGCTGGCGCTGCTCGCGATCTGGGCGCTCCAATCGGGGGCGCGCTGGCGCTCGGTGGCGCTCGCCGCGCTGACGCTCGCCGCGAGCCCGCTTGCGTTCCTGCTGCTCGTCGTGGTGCTCTCCGGCGTGGCGCTCGCGCGGCGTGACGCGCTTCGCCGCAACTGGGTGGAGGTCGCAGGCGTCGCCGTCGCGGGTCTTGCCGAGGTCGTCCTGTGGCGGATGTTTCCCGGCGGCGGACGCTTCCCGTTCTCGTTCACCGAGGCCGCGGCGGGCGTCGCCTTCTGCATCGTCGGGCTCGTGTTCACCTGGCGCGTCGAGAGCGCCCGTGTCCTGCGCTTCGTCTTCGCGGTGTACCTCGCGGCATACGTCGCGGCGTACCTCATCCCGTCGGCGATCGGCGAGAACGTCGGCCGCCTCCGCTTCGCAGCGATCCCGCTCGCGGTGCTCGTTTTCTCGCTGCGGAAGTGGCGTCCGCTCGTGCCGGGCGTCGTGGTGCTCCTGCTCGCCGTGTCCTGGAACGTGGCGCCGCTCGCCGCCAGCTACTACAAGAACAGCTCCGACGTGACCGCGCACGCAGACACCTGGCCTGCTGCGATCGCGTTCCTGCACCGGCACCTCGGCCCGTCGTACCGCGTCGAGGCGGTCGACACGGCGACCCACTGGCCGGCCGTCTACCTCGCCGACGCGGACATCCCGATTGCGCGCGGCTGGTTCCGCCAGGACGACTTTCCACAAAACGAGGTGCTGTACGGCAAGCTCGGCGCCAAGGCGTACTTGAGCTGGCTCCACGGTCTCGGTGTGAAGTACGTCGTCCTCTCCGACGCGACCCCCGACTACAGCGCGCGCGGCGAGGCGAAGCTCCTGCGCAGCGGGCGTTCAGGTCTCACGGCGGTGATGGCCACGACGTCGCTGATGATCTTTGCGGTGCCGCACGCTCGCCCGATCATCACGGGGCCGGGCAACCCGCGGCTCGCGTCGCTGACCGGCTCGCACATGTCGGCGGTCGTGCACCGGGGCGGGACGTACCGCATCGCCGTGCGCTACAGCCCGTACTGGCGCGCGTCGCACGGCTGTCTCAGCGAGGGCAAGGACGGAATGCTGCGGCTCGCGACGCGCAGGCCGCAGATCGTGGGCCTCGCCTTCGACGTCACACCGGGCCGCGCGCTCAGCCAGCTCGCCGGCGACGCGCCCGACTGCTCGTTGCCGAAGCGCTAGACGCGCCGCGCTGACGCTGTCTCCGGCGGACATGTCTCGGTGCCTGGCACCGAGACGTGAGGGTTGGAGACATGTCCGATTGGAGCGGAGGGCTCAGAGCCCGCATCGTTGAGCGACAGCCGCCCCAAACGGACATGTCTTGGTGCCTGGCACCGAGACATGGCTCTGCAGGACACGTCTGGTGCCTGGCACCGGACGGGGCTCCGGAGGGCACGTCAGGTGCCTGGCACCGGACACGGCTCCAACGGACACGTCAGGCACCTGGTAGGGGACGTGGCTCTGCCGGACGGGTCCGGTGCGCAGGCACCCGATAGCCGGACGCTCCGGCGTCAGACGCGGCGAACGAGCTCGTCGAGCGACTTGCGGTTCGCCTTCGCGAACC
>DATEXK010000159.1:0-2129 GCA_035257065.1 Gaiellaceae bacterium
ACGCGGTCGCGACACGGCGTCGCCGAGGAGCCTGCATGACCCGAGGGAGAAGCTAGAGAGACTGACCCCGCATCGAGTCCCGTCGCCCTAAGGCCTCTTCGCCTCGCGCGCTAGCGCGTCGGTGTATTGCGGGCCGGGGCCGGAGCTTGAATGCAGGGCCAGTGCACAACAGCGTACTCCTAGAGGCTTGATGCGTATTAGCGGCCGTCGTAGGCGGCGAGTGCGCGGGCGGGTCGGCCGTGCAGGGTGTTGAGGAGGATGCCGAGCGTGAGCGCGAGCAGTCGTTGCGCGATCCGTTGGGCGAGTCCGCGCGGAGTTTTTGCCAGGTGTTGCTCGAGTCGCATTTGTTGTTTGAGGTTCGCGAAGACGCTCTCGATCACCAGACGACGCGAGGCGAGTGCGTGTTCGCGTGCGGCGTTTTGGCCGTTCCGTTCTCGTGAGGGCGTGAGTAGCCGCACCTCGGTGCTCTCCATCTTCTGGTTGTAGGCGCGGCCCCAGAGACCCTTATCGGCGATCACGGTCTCGCCGGCCTGGACGAGATCGAGCAGTGGTTCGTATTCGTGCTCGTTGGCGGGCACAAGCGTGTAGCCGAGCGGGAGTCCGCGCCGGTCGGCTCGCATAACCAGCCTGACACCCCAGACCCATTCGCTCTTGGCGGCGCAGTAGCCGTACGCAGCGACACCCGCGAACTCGCTCTTTGAGGCGCAGCCGGCGTAGTTGGCGACCCCGATCAAGGTGCCGTCAGCGATCCGAGCGCCGCCTGCGTCAAGTAGCCGCGCAAGCCGCTGCTGCACCACGGTCAGCAACCCCGTCAACCCGCGCAAGCGACGGTTGTACTGCGACTGCCCGAGCAGGTCGGGGAACCAGCCGGGAAGCCGGAAGCCGACCAGGCCGAGGAACTGCCGATCCGAGCTGATCCCCATCGCCGCCTGACAGACCGCCAACGCCACCAACTCCGCGTCGCTGATCTTCACACGCGGGCCCGGCCTCGCAGGGACCGGATACTCGTCGGCGAACACATACGCTGCAACGACAAGGGCTTCCAGATCAGTCATCTCGAGCTCCAATCTCGAGGAGGACAACGGTCTGGAAGCCCTTCTTCGTACCGGCCCCGGTCCCTGCGGACCTAATTCACATCAAGCCTCTAGTCGGTCGCACGGCTGCCGATCCGAGCGCCAGACGCACTCCTGTGGGGTGCATAGAGCTCATTACAGATTGAGTTTGGGTAGTCGGCGGAAGCAGATGAGGCAGCAGTCGATGGCGAGCATCGCTTCGTGCATTTCGGCGCGGCGTTCGTAGCGGACGAGCAGCCGTTTGAATTGGTGTAGGTGCGCGAAGGTGCGTTCGACGACCCAGCGGACGGTGCCGAGGCCGGAGCCTGAGGGGTGCGCAAACTCGGTTTCATGCCGCGAGGTTGTATTCGTGGATGAGGCCGCCGAGCCGGACGCGCCGCTCGATGGGGGCGGTAGATGGGTGCACGGCATGGACCGTCTGCTCGGACGGCTCGGGTGGCGAGAGATTCAGTGAGTGGTGCGGCCTATGGGTGTTGTAGTGGTCGGCGAAGACGCGGAGTACACGCTCGAGGTGGCGTCGGTTCATGATCAGTAGCCAGTCGAGACACTCGGCGCGGACGGTGCGGACGAATCGTTCGGCGATCGCGTTCGCCTTCGGCGCTCGCACCGGTGTCTTGATGATCTCGATGCCTTCGCTTGCGAAGACGGCGTCGAAGTCGCGGCTGAACTTGCTGTCGCGGTCGCGGATCAGGAATCGAAACGGCGATGGCTGCTGCTGGAGCGTCCAGGCGAATTGGCGAGCTTGCTGGGTGACCCAGGCGCCGGTCGGGTTCGCGGTGCAGCCGACAAGGTGTACGCGCCGGCTGTCGAGCTCGATGAAGAACAGCACATAGAGCCGCTGCAGCGAGATCGTCTCGACGGTGAAGAAGTCGACCGCGAGCCTGCTCGCGGCTTGCCCTCGTAGGAAAGCACGCCAGGAGAGTCCCGGGCGCTGGCCGGCAGGCCCAAGTCCCACCCTCCGCAGGATCTTCCGCACGGTCGTGGCGGAGATGATCCTGCCGAGGCCGTTCAGCTCGCCCGCGATCCGCTGGTAGCCCCAGCGCGGGTTCTCCCGCG
>DATEXK010000160.1:0-5123 GCA_035257065.1 Gaiellaceae bacterium
AAGCCGCCGCCCCCGCCCCCGCCCCCGCCCGGGAACCCGCCCGGGAACCCACGCAGCGTCGTCTGGCCGGTTGTCCCGAGCGCGACGGTGTAGACCGGGAACCCGGCTGCCCGCGCGCGCGCCGCGCCTTGGAGAGGCGCCAGCGAGCCCTGCGTCTGGCGCCCGTCCGAGAGGAAGAGGATCGACACGAGCGTGCTCGAGACCTCGGGCGGCGCAGTCGTGTACGAGGCGAGTTGGCCACTGCCCGAGCCGCCGGTGATCGTGAGGCCGAGCCGCACCGCGGTTGCAATCGCGTCGCCGATCGCGGTGCCGCCGAAGCCGCGGAACTCGCCCGCGGCGTCGACCGCCTCGCCGACGAGCTCGTGGTCGCGCGTCGGTGGAGTCGCGACCTCCGCCTCGCCCGCGAACAGGACGAGGCCGACGCGCACGCGGGACGGGACCTTGTCGAGGAACGTGTGGATCGCTTTCTGCGCGGCGGCGAGCCGGGTCGGCTTCACGTCGACCGACTGCATCGAACCCGACACGTCGAGCACGAGGATCACCGTCGCCTTGTCGCTCGTCACCGTCGATGTGACGTGTGGTCGCGACACCGCCACGCACAGTGCTGCGATCGAAGCCAGGAACAGGCTCGTTGCGACGTACCGGCGCCAAGGCCGGCCCGAGCCGGCGACGACGAGGGCGAGGACGTCGACGTTCGTGTAGCGCACGGCGTAGCGCATGCGCCTGCGCGCGGCGAGCGTGTAGAGCGCGAGCGCCAGCGGGACGACGAGCAGCGTGAGGAGAAGCAACGGATGGCTGAAGGTCATGCGGCCACCGCGCAGACGAGGTCGACCTGGACGATCGTGTTCTCAGGAATCGCGAGACCGCCGTGCGCCGAGACGCGCACGTTGCCGTTGCGCACGACCTGCTTCACGTGCACGCTCTGCGCCACGCGCGCCGACGGGGGAGTGTCGCTGAAGAACGCGACGGCGTACGTCGCGCGTACCAGGCGCTGGCTCGCCGCGCAGTGGGCGACGAGGTTCGTCGTGACGATCGGCAGCACCGTCAGCTGCTGGACGACCCGCACCGTCGGCTTGCCGGGCTTGAACACCTGATACGCCGTCGGCGTGCGCTGTCCGCCCCCCGACGCGGGTATGCAGCCGATGTGCGGACGGAAGGTGGCGACGCCGCGCGCGCCGACGAAGCGGCCGAGGAACACGGCCGAGCCGGTCGTCGTGACGCCGGGGTTGACCGGGCTGCCGAGCCCGCCGACGAATCCGAGGTCGACGGCGCGGCTGCTGAGCTCGGCGTCGAGGCCGCCGACGACGAAGCGCTTCGGACAGTCGAGCTGGAATTCCGTGCCGGCCGTCGTTGCGAGTACCCACGGCCCTACGACGGGGACGCACACCTGCAATCCCCGGCACTCGGTCGTCGCAACTCCGGTCGCAGCCGCAGCCGTGATCGTCACGGCGAGCGCCACGCCTGCAACCGCACCGGCGACGGCGACGGCGACGCGCCTCACAGGATCCTCCGGAACCAGAACATCGAGAGGGCGCCCGATAGGAGGAGCACGACGATCGAGCCGCCGGCGAACACGTCGGTCACCTCGCGGTCGACGGTGCGATGCCCGACGCGGGTGGCGAGGTGCTCGTAGACCTTGTCGAGTGCGGCGCTCGTGCGCACGCGGAAGAACTCGCCGCCGGTCGTCCGCGCGACCGCCTGCAGGGTCCCCGGGCTCGGCGGGACGTGGATCTGCTCCTGATAGCCGCCGACGAGCGGAGTAGTCACGATGCCATTCGGCGTGCCGACGAGCACTGTCGAGATCGTGACGCCCAGCGCCTTTGCGCGCTTCGCAGCGGTCAGCGGCGCGACTCGCCCTCCGTCGCGTGCGCCGTCGGAGATCAGGAGGACCGTCGTCGGCGGCACGACGCCCTCGCGCGCCTTCTGCCGCTGGCCCACCTGAGCGGAGAGAAGGATCGCGTCGCCGATCGCCGTGCCTTCGCCCGAGGTGAGGCCCGCGAGCCCGGTGCGAACGAGCGTGTGATCGGTCGTCGGCGCCACGGCGAGGAACGCGCGGGATCCGAAGGCGACGAGCGCGACGTTGTAGGTGCTCGGCACCTTCGCGAGGAACGCATCACCCGCGTTGCGGGCCGCGTCGAGCCGCGACGGCCTGACGTCCGTCGCAGTCATCGAACGCGACACGTCGATCGCGAGTACGACGGTCGCTTCCTTGCGCGGGATCGACAGATGCGTATGCGGTCGCGCGGCGCCGAGGATCATCGCGGTCAGCGCGAGCAGGAAGAGCCCCAGCGGCACGTAGCGCAGCCGGCCGGGACGGCGCGGCACGAGATTGGGGAGGAGAGCAAGGCTCGAGAAGCGTGCGGCCGACGCGTGCCGGCGCCGCTCGTTGTGCAGCCACAGCGCAAGCAGCAGCGGGACAACGAGCAGCGCGATGAGCGCCAACGGCTGCGCAAACCTCATCGGCGCGCTCCGAGGAAGCCCGCGTATGTGCGCAGCCAGTCGCCTGCGGTGGAGAGGACGACGTGCGGAACGCCGAGTGCGGAGAGCACGCGCGCCACGCCCGTGCGCTCTTGCGCAGCGGCGTCGGCGAAGCGCTCGCGCAGGCTCGCGCTGCGCGTGTCGACCCGGATCTGACGTCCTGTCTCGGGGTCGACGAGCCACAGCTCACCGACGTCCGGCAGCTCCTGCTCCCGGGGGTCGCGAATCTCGACGGCGAGCACCTCGTGGCGGCTCATCAGCTCGAGCAGCGGCTTGCGCCAGTCGAGTGGACCGCGGAAGTCGGAGGCGATCACGACGACGCCGCGCTGGCGCGCGATCGCGCCGGTGCGCCGGAGCGCCTCACCGAGAGATGTGGGGCCGACGTGCTTCTGCTCGGGCTCCCGCTGCAGCGTTGCGAGCAGCCCGATCAGGCCGTTACGGCCCTGCGTGGGCGGCAGCGTGATCGGGCTCGCGTCGCCGAACGTCGTGACCCCGAGCCGGTTGCCGCGGCGCGTCGCGATGTGCCCGGTCGCGATCGCGACGCCGTCCGCAACGTCGGCCTTGCGCCGGTCGGCCGTGCCGAAGTGCATCGAGGGCGAGGTGTCGAGAACGAGCCACGTCGCGAGCGCGCGCTCGGCCATGTGGACACGCACGTGTGGGATGCCGGTTCGCGCCGTGACGTTCCACTCCATCTTCCGGACGTCGTCGCCCGCTTCGTACGGGCGGACCTGTGCGAGCTCGATGCCGTCGCCGTAGCGCGACGAGCGGTAGTCGCCCGAGAGCATCCCCGCGAGCCGGCGACCGACCTCGATCTCGAGCGCGCGCAGGAGATCGAGTGGGAGGGCGCCGGGGCCCGGGCGCTCCGGGGTCGACGACCCCAGGAGCGGCGAGATGTTCATCCCGCGCTCCGGCTGAGCGCCACCTCCGGCACGGGGACCGCGGCGAGCACCGAGTCGAGGATCCGGTCCGGCGTCATGCTCTCCGCCAGCGCCTGGTAGCTGAGCACGAGGCGGTGGCGGAGCCCGTCCTTTGCGAGCGCGCGCACGTCGTCCGTCGTCGCATAGTCGCGGCCGCGGATGAGCGCGAGCGCGCGGGCGGCCTGGACGACGCTGATCGGGCCGCGCGGGCTCGCGCCGAAGGAGATGAACTCGCTCAGCTCTGCGAGGCCGATCGACTGCGGCTGGCGGGTCGCTGCGGCGAGCGCGACGGCGTAGCTGATGAGGGCGGGATCGACGTAGACCTTCGTCACGGCTGTCTGAAGTTGCTTGAGGTCCTCGAGCGAGAGCGCTTCCCGCAGCTCTGGATGCGGCACGAGCTGGCGCTGGACGATCGTCAACTCCTCGTCGTGCTCCGGGTAATCGATGAGGATCTTCAGCATGAAGCGGTCGAGCTGCGCCTCCGGGAGCGGATACGTGCCTTCCGACTCGATTGGATTCTGTGTCGCCATGACGAGGAACGGCGACGGCACGGGATACGAGGTATGGGCGATCGTGACCTGGCGCTCCTGCATGACCTCGAGCAGCGCGCTCTGCACCTTCGCCGGCGCACGGTTGATCTCGTCTGCGAGCAGGAAATTGCAGAAGACCGGGCCGAGCTCGGTGTCGAACGTGCCCTGGTCCGGGCGGTAGACCCGCGTCCCGACGAGGTCGGCGGGCACGAGGTCCGGCGTGAACTGCACGCGGGCGAAGGTGCCGCCGAGCACGCCTGCGGTCGTCTTGATCGTGAGCGTCTTCGCAAGCCCGGGGACGCCCTCGATCAGCAGGTGGCCCTGTGCGAGGAGGCAGACGAGCACCCGCTCGAGCATCTGGTCCTGTCCGGCGATGACCCGGCGGATCTCAAACAGCGCCTGCTCGAGCCGGTCGCTGATCTCGGAGGGCGAGGCCGCAGAGTCGTTCGGCTGGTCGGACACGGGAGGACCTCCTCGTCGCTGGGGACCCGGATTGAATCAAGAGAAGCTAAGCAATGGGTGAGCAGGGCCAAACCGGGCAGAATGGCCCGATGCAGCGGGTGCTCGTCGTCGACGTCGGAGGCTCACACGTCAAGATTCTCGTGACCGGCGAGGAGGTGCCGCGTCGCGCGGAGTCCGGCCCGACGCTGACAGCGGCCCAGATGGTGGAGATCGTCAAGAAGCTCGCCGTCGGGTGGGAGTGGGACGTCGTCTCGGTGGGGATTCCGTCGCCGCTGCACGGCGGCCGGGTGGCCGCCAATCCGGCCAACCTCGGCAACGGGTGGGCCGGCTTCGACTTCGCGGCGGCCTTCGGGAAGCCGACCCGACTCGCCAACGACGCCGCGATGCAGGCTCTCGGAACCTACGAGGGCGGCGGAAGGATGCTGTTCCTCGGGCTCGGCACCGGTCTCGGCTCAGCGCTCGTCGACAACTGGGTCGTGGAGCCGATGGAGCTGGCCCACATGCGTTTTCGGAAGGCGACCGTCGAGGACTACGTCGGCGAGGCGGGGATGAAACGGCTGGGGAGGGAGCGCTGGCGGAGGCGGGTGTTCGAGACGATCGAGATGTTCTCGGCTGCGCTCGAGCCGGACTACGTGGTCCTCGGCGGTGGAAACGCGAAGAAGCTCGGTGAGTTGCCGCCGAACGTCCGGCTCGGTGACAACACGAAGGCGTTCGCCGGCGGCTTCCGGCTATGGGA
>DATEXK010000161.1:0-2166 GCA_035257065.1 Gaiellaceae bacterium
GCGCGCGCGCCCGCGCGCAGGGCCCGGTCCGCGAGGCGCCTCTGGAGGCGCGGCTGCTCGTCGAGACCGGCCTGCACGGCCGCCGCGATCTTCTCGAAGAGGCGCGGCACGCTCGGGAAGACGGTCGGACGCACCTCGCGAAGCGCAGTGGGAATGCCGGCAGCGTCGGGGCAGAATGCGATCGTCGCTCCCGTCGCCGGCGCGGCGAGCTCGACCAGTCGCGCGAACGTGTGCGCGAGGGGGAGGTGGAGCAGCACGACGTCGTCCGACCGGAGCACGTCGCCGGCCGCGAGCACCATCTCGACCATCGCCACGTAGTTGCGGTGAGTGAGCACGCATCCCTTGGGCGGGCCCGTCGTCCCCGACGTGTACACGATCGTCGCGACGTCTCCGGGCCGGATCCTGGCGCGGGCGCTCTCGACTGTGTCCGGCGCCTGGGCGAGCAGCGTGCGTCCCCGCTCGCGCACGTCGGCGAGGCCGAGACCGCCGTCCGCGCACGCGCCCTCGATCACGACCACGCGGTCGAGCGCTTGCAGCTCGCTGCGGACGGGGGCGAGCTTCGCCTCCTGCGCGCGGTCCTCGCAGACGAGGAAGCGGGCGCCTGAGCTGCCGAGGATGTAGGCGCACTCGAGTGCGGAGCTCGTGGGATAGACCGGGACGACCGGGCTCCCGAGCGAGATCAGGGCCCAGTCGCAGAGCGTCCACTCCAGGCGGGTCCGGGCGAGCAGCGCCACGCGATCGCCCGCGCCGATTCCGAGCGAGAGGAACCCGGCCGCGAGCTCGTCGACCGATCGAGCCGCGTCCTCCCAGGGGACATCCTGCCATCCCTCGTCGCGGCGGACGAGGAAGGGCGCACCGCCGCGGCGCTCGGCGGCCGCGGTCGTCCAGAGCTCCGCAAGCGTCCGCTCCACCGGGACGTAGTCCTTCCTACGTGGAGGGGGCTCCCGTGTTTGCGGCTCCGTCTCGATCATGAGCTTGTGCCACTCGATCCTGTGGAAGCCGCGTGACGACTCGTGACCCATCGTCGCGAGCTCGTGAATCTCTTTCAGCAACCCGGGATCGTGGGTGGCGTCGACAGCGTCGCGGAGGATCTGCAGAGCCTTGGCCTCGTCGCTCGCCGCCAGGAGGGCGGTCGCCTCCTCGATCTCCTCGCCGAGATCGCTCATCGTCACTCCTTTCGTCGCATGTTGCGCATCCGGTGTATCCGACCGGGCAGGCCGGCTCGCATCGGGGACGGCGCTGATACACGGGCCGCGGTCGGTGAATCCGCCGATTGCTCTCCGGCCGGCGGCGTGGATCTGCGACCGCCGGCACCCACGCTCCCGAGATCGCCGCGCTCGTCGAGGACGCTGCGGCGAGAGGAGCCTGCTGCTGTCCGAGTTCGGGCAGCTCGTCGAGTCGGGCTCGAAGACGAGGAGGTCGCGCAGATCTACGAGGAGCTCAAGGCGACCGGCGTCGAGCTGCGTGACGACGTGGGGCGGGCAGACGAGCGGGCTGGACACGCGCTCACAGAGCTGATGCCTCCGGCCTTCCGGCTACTGCCCAAGCAGCCGAATTTCGGTGAAGCGGTACGTGACGCGGTCGGGGAAATCTGTCCAAGTCCGGCCCCCGCTATCTCACAATTCTGCGACCGGCGACGAGGCGGTTGCAGTCTTTCTGGGGCCGGTGCGAGTTCGGCCGTGACAGTGGCGGCAAGTTCCGGCGTGTGACTTGGCTTGTCGTAGGTGACGGTGATGTTGAAGGCGCCGAAGAGGTCGTCCGGGTCGTAGCGGGCGAGCGCCGGGCGCAGGTCGGGAATCGACGTGAGCAGGGCCTCGATCTCGTGCGGTTGCGTTTGTCGGGGGGACGCGACACGAGCTGATGTCGTTGATCCTCGAGTGCGGCTCGCTGAGCTGCGAGTTCTTCGGAGTCGGCGGAAGCTAGGCCGGTGCAGCCCGTTCGGCCGGTTGCTGTGCAGCGGCGTATGCCGCGCTCTCGGGGGCGAGGGCGAGGGAGGCAATTGCGTGTCGGTGCCGTTCTGGCCAACATCCGCGGCTCGGCTGGCAAACGCGCGGCGAGCGCGGTTTCCGTAGCCTGCAGAGTTTGGTGGTCCGTCGCAGGGTCATTGTGCAGGGGCGCGTTCAGGGCGTCGGGTTCCGGTTCGCCGTCGCGCGGGCTGCAGAGGCT